>JBLHRW010000098.1:0-13306 GCA_047626445.1 Neolewinella sp. | reverse complement strand
CCGGGTGCACTGTCGTTATCCAGTAGTACTTCACTGCCGTAGTAGAGCTGGGGGATGCCCCGCACAGTTAGTAGGTAAGTCAGCGCCATTTTGACCTTCGCCTTATCCCCCTTCAGCTGGGTCGCCAGCCGATCCATATCGTGGTTCTCCGGAAAGACCATGATGTTTTGCGGATCGGGATAGATGAAGTCATTGGCCAGTGCTTCATAGAGCTTGATCAGTCCGGTGCTCCAGGTTTCTTCTTCGTTGAGGGCTTCCATCAAAGCAACTTGTAGTGGGAAGTCCATCACACTTTTCAGGCAAGACTGGTAGCCATCAGGGTTGTTCTTACCGGCCTGCCAGTAAGCACAGATATTTGGGTTACTACTCCACTCTTCCCCCACGATATTGAAGCGGGGATATTCGTTCATGATACGGCAAGTCCAGGCGTTGAGGAAGTCCTTGTCTGGATAAGGGTAGGTGTCTTGCCGGACACCGCCCAGGCCCAAGACCTCAATCCACCAGATGCTATTCTGAATCAGGTACTCCGCCATGAAGGGGTTTCGCTGGTTCAGGTCAGGCATAGTGGAGACAAACCAGCCTGAAGTCATCAGTTCCGTATCTGCTTTACTGGCGTAGGGATCCTGGTGGGTCGTACGGCGGTGGTTGGTCATTTTGGGGTTCCCCTGATGGTTTAGCCAGTCGATAAAGGGCAAATCATCCATCCACCAATGGCCAGATCCACAGTGGTTAACGACCTGATCCATAATAAGCTTGATACCGCGCTTACGGCCTTCATCAGCAAGCCGGCGGTAGTCTGCAAGCGTTCCGAAGCGCGGATCTACTTCGTAGTAATCAGTGATTGCGTAGCCGTGATAGGACCATTGGGGCATATCGTTTTCCAGTACCGGGCTGGGCCAGACGGCGGTGAAGCCCATTTCTTCCAGATAATCCAGGCGGTCAGTGATTCCCTGTAGATCGCCACCGTGGCGGGCGAAGCCCCCCGTCCGGTCAATCGTTCGTTCCGCCGTCGTAGCAACGATGTCATTATCAGGGTTTCCATTGGCGAACCGGTCCGGCGTAATCAGGCAGATCACGTCAGCGGAATTAAAACCCTCGTATTCACGGGCGGACTTTTCCCTAGTTTTGAGCTCGTAGTCATAGCTGTAGACAAGCTGCCCGCTGCCGATATCCAGTAGTTCGATCGCAAAGGTGCCAGGCGTGGCACCGGCGTCAATGGATAAATTCACGAACAGATAGTTAGGACTATCTGCTTGATGGGTGTTCTTGAGGTTGACCCCCTCTTTGCTAATTTTAACCATCATGGCACCTGCGTCCTCGCCCTGAATCAACAATTGCAAGGAGTTATCTGCCATGCCCACCCACCAATTGGGCGGCTCTACCCGCAGGTCTTGAGCGGAAAGAAAAAAGGAAGAAAGTAGAAAAAGGAAAAAGGAAGAAAAACGCATGTTATGACTTTTAGAGAAAGTCCAAGGTAGGGACCTTTTGTTACACCTTTGAAAACACATACAGCAGCTCCCGCCCAATCTGCGCCACCCGCTCATCGTACCGCTCCGCCTCGAACGCCGTATCATCCGCCACTTTCGGGTCTTCATAAGTGAGGGGCAACCGGCGTTCCGCTCCCGGTATCAGCGGGCAATTTTCGTCAGCATCAGAACAAGTCATGATCGCCGCAAAGTCTTGCTGTGGGTTATCCAAATGATCATACACCTTGGAAAAACAAGTCAACGGTGGCTTATCCGCTGCAAAATAAACCACATAATGTGGGTTCTCTCCTACGGGAGTATCTACCCGAAAGCCGGCCCGCTGCAAGGCCGCTACAGCGCGAGGGTTAAAGGCCGTAGCCTCCGTGCCGCCGGAATAAGTCACTACGTTTTCCAGACCATAATACGCCGCCGCCACTGCCGCCCAGATCATGCCCAGATGGCTGCGCCGGGAGTTATGCGTACAGATGAAGTTGAGTTGGACCGGCAGGTCTTTATTGGCCTTCACGTAGGCCACAAGTTCTGCCAACTGCCGCTTTCTTGGTTCCGGGATCAGATGGGCTTCTGCCGTAAACCTGACCAGAAAATCTGTTAGTTCTGGGTACATACTTTTCGTTAGGTGCGGATTGGCCTGCCGGATCATTTAGACGCCTCCAAAAGTTTTCGGTTTATGCTGGTCGGGCGGGGACAAGCCTCATCCTTGCCAGCGTAAGTTTGGTGGCCGCATTCGCTGCGCGAACGCGGGTAATCCTACGTTAACAAGTAGGAGCGAGGCTTGCCCCCGCCCCGCTAGCAGCAATTATTATCTTTACCAAAGAGGTTGAACATCCCGTTGATCAATCCTTGCACCTCCCGCCAGCGTTCCGGATTAATGCAATAGCTCACGCTGGTACCCTCTATAGTACCCGCGATCAGGCCAACGGTCTTCAGCTCCTGCAGGTGCCGGGAGATGGTGGGTTGCGAAAGGTCGATTTCGTCGCTAAAATCCCTGGAAATACAACACTCTACGGTCAGCAGCTTTTGCAGGATGGCCACCCGTGCCGGATGGCCGATGGCTTTACACATCTCGGCAATGCGGATTTGATCGTCGGTGTAAGCGTCAGTTTTCGTCAAGCCCATAAAGACAGGAAATTGGTGATGGTTAATGGTTGATTGTTGATTAACAACACCCGCCACCCGGTGTACAGCCCGTTTTATCGGCAACAAAGCCGGCCAGCGAAACTGCCTGCTTAGGAGGGGGAACACCGCATTTTTCTCTTGCCAGGCAATCAGTATGCTTCGTGTTGAGGAGCAAGGCACCATTCTCGCCAGCAGCGAGGCTATACTTTTCGATGGTGTCAGGGCCTTGGTATTCCACTTCGATTTCAAGGTCCCCCAAGCCAAGTTGCTTTTCGGCCAGTTCTATGATGCTCATCAGTTTTCCGGGGTGCAGACGGTGATCGTAATCGTTAGCACTCCAAAGTTGGAGGTTGGCCAGGCGTTCTTGCCGGTGCGTTCCGCCGCAATCGATGAATCGCTTGGTTACTTCTCCAACTTCTGTAACGTGGAAATGGGCGGGGACGCTGGTGCCGTCCGGAAGTTGAAAGAGCAGGGTTTCGTGGGCGGAAAGGTTTGCTTTAATTTGGGAAACGGTCATGGCGATCAAGTTTTCTGGTTGTCGAGTGCAGTGTAATTTAGATTACACTGTACTCGTTATCGAGGCTTGGTCCGGCTGCTTTTAGGCGATCAAACCAAACTCAATGCAAATATAGCTATATTGCTATAAATAAAACAAATTTTTCACTTACTTTAATTCCATCTACTCCGTATTATGTACAAAAATGGTAGTTTTGGGAGCCCCTTTACCGAGCTACTAATTATGAAAGAGATCCGTCAAATCATCAGCCTCTACGACCAATTAAAAGTGGAAGAGGTTCCGGCTGCCCTGGCCATAGTGGTCGAGGTAGAGCAATCTTCCTACCGCCGGGTCGGTGCCCGCCTGCTGGTGGCTGAAGACGGACGTTTCACCGGCGGCATCAGCGGCGGTTGCCTGGAGGGGGATGCCCTGCGGCGCGCCCGGCGCGCCATCCTGGCCAAAGCCCCCGCCTTCCACGTCTACGACACCCTCGATGGAGAAGACGAAGTCATCGGTATTGGCCTGGGTTGCAACGGGCGAATCAAGGTCCTCTTTCTTCCCATCGATTACCACGACCCAGCCAACGAACTGGAGGTACTCCGCCAGGTGATCCCCACCCGCGAACCCCGCCTTTTCGCCCGCTTACTAGCCGGATACGACAGCACTCCGCCGCCTTCCTATCTCTACGCGCCCGATCAGCTCGACCCGCTGGCCGACTACCTCGATATAAAAACTGATGCCCTCTCACACTTAGCCAACGAGTACCTCCAGGCCGGCCGCACCAAAGTTGCGAAGGTCACCAACGCCGCAGGCCAGCAAACACCGATACTCTTCGAGATCATCCAGCCGGAAATCCACTTGGTCGTCACTGGAACCAACTACGACATCCCCGCCGCGCTTGCCGCTGCGCGGCACCTGGGCTGGCGAACAACCGTCGTCGGGCCCCGCCGGAAATTCACCGCTGTCATCGCCAGCCTCGCGGATCAGCTCCTTGATTACGCCGAAGTAGGCACCATTATCATCGACCCGGCGACGGCCGTGGCGCTGATGTCCCACGACTTCGATTGGGACCGCAGGATGGTCGAACACTTCCTACCCCTCCGGCCCCGTTACCTCGGGATGCTCGGACCCCGGAAACGCGTGGAAAGCATGGCCACTGAGCTGCCTAACCTCGATCTCCTCAGCTTCGCAAATCTTTACTCCCCCGTCGGACTCGACATCGGTGCCGAAACACCGGAAGAAATCGCCGCCAGTCTGGTTAGTGAAGTAATTATGGTTTTCCGTAACAGAAACGGGAAGGCATTACGAGAGCGAACGGGCAGCATACATTAGCCTGCTGGTGGGACTCCCCCCAACTGCGCTCAGATATAAACTTCACCTGTACTTCGGTAGGGGCATTAGGGTCCGGCGGCGCCTGACCAGTTGCCAATTACCACCGATTAATTGCACCCCACAAGTACAGCACTGGCCCCCGGCACACGAAATCACTCCTGATAATTGCGCCGAAACCGACAATATCGCGCTTAATCACTACTTGATCGACCATTTAAGCGGTCTCACTGCTTCATCCTTACAGCAAAAACCATATATTTGCTCTTCATACACACTACTTTTCGAGTATTTTCGGCGTGACCTCTACTTTAAGTGGAGGTCACTCCTTTTTCATTCATACTCGTCCGTACCAAAACCCGAGTTCCTGTTCCACCTCCGCCGGCAACGCCGGCAACTCTGAACGCGGGATCAACAACGAACTGATGTTGTGTAAATCCTTGAAGATCTTGTGTTTCTCAGCCGTTGCCGCCAGGTAATCGTGGCCAGAAGAACCTCCCGTACCAATCTTATTCCCGATCATTCGCATCACCATTTGAGCGTGGCGATAGCGCCAGGTGGTCAACAGTTCATCGATGTTCATCAACTCGATCAGGAGGTTGAATGGGATGTTCAAGATTGGCTTATCGCGGTATAGGTTGATGAGTAGTGCGGCAATGGTGGCCTGGTAGGAAAGCCGGCATTCACCATTATCCATCATTCGTTCGTGTTCCTCCTGCGAAAGGACGTGCTTGAAGTAACTGTTGGAGTCCCCCAGCATCCGCAGTCGCAGCGCCTTCATTTTTTCCGATAAATATTCGCTGCCGGAAATATTCGCCTGCTCCTTCTCGAGCATCCGGTCCACTGCAGTTTTATACGACGACAGAAAATCGAACCCTTCAAACTGTAGAAAGGGGGTCCGCTCCAACCATTTCTCCACCAGCTCAAAGAGGCTGCCGCTCTTTTCGATGGCGTCCAGGCGATCTTGTTGTTCCTCCGTAAACACGATCTTATAAGACTTTCCGTGGTAGGTCATCCGGTCTTCTTCCCGGAGCCCCAGGGTTGACTCGATCATCCGGAACTGCATGCTCTGGAAGCCGGAAGCGGGGAATAGGTAATCTCTAAAGTCCAGAAAATCCAGGGGCGTGAGCGTCTCCATTACGTGGATTTGCTCAACCATCAGGTTAATAATGGTCGAAATCCGTTTCAGCCGTAACAACACCGTATTCATATTGTCCTCGTTCACCCGCTCTTCCCGGAACAGTAGACAAACGGAATCTAGCTCCGTCATGACCTGCTTGAACCACAGTTCGTAGACTTGGTGCATGATGATGAACAGTGTCTCATCATGGGCATTCTCCCCCAGCGCCGCACTGCGGTTATTCTGTAACGACAGTAACTTCTCGATCTCCAGATACTTATGATAATGGATGGTGGCGTATTTCTCTTGCTTGCTCATAGGCAACAAGGTACGATCATAGCAGGCTTTTGCTCCGTTGATTCTTATCATGGGCAAAGTAGCAGGTTTCAACAGCCCAAAAAACGATAACGATTACTTAACAGATCCCAAGAGTAAGGAAATTGGTCCGCTACAATCAGGTAACAAATCAAAGCACATACAAACCATGCGTTACCTCACCTTACTCCCCTCTTTTCTGTTGATCTTACTCTTCGCCTGCGAACCGGAAGACGCCACCATCCCAGATCTTGGAACAGTGCTCCAACCGGTTGCCTTTACAGAGGTCCCTCCTGAATACCACCACAGTACTACCATCACACCCCACCAGCTAGAAGTTACTCTCCCCTTACTTGGTGTTACCCAACAAATGACCGTTGAGGAGGTCAACGACCAACTCTTTATCGAGGGAGACATCCTGCTCGGAGACGTATCCGAATTCCCCAATCGTGCAGCCACCATCGTTGCCCCCGGCGAACAATGGCCCCGAGGTACACAGTAGCAATTACCACCGCCGCGACTTAATCGTCGGCAACTTCGCCGGAGACACCTACGACGACATCCTCCTTGCCGGTGGCGACAACTGGAAAGTGAGCGATGATGCCAACTCCAGTTGGCGCACCATCAACGGTTCCGATTATGCCATCTGTTACCTGATGGTCGGAAAATTCAACAACGACACGACCGATGATATTTTAATGGCCGATGGTGACAGCTGACGGGTGAGCGATAATGCAAACACGAACTGGCGTACCATCAATGGCTCCGACTTCACCAAGCAGGATCTCTTACTCTGTGACTTTAACGGAGACGGCCTGACCGATGTACTTAGGTGGTACGGAAACTAATCACAGTCCTTCCTAAAGCAACTCCAATAAAAACGCCCCGCCAACAAATGTCAGCGGGGCGTTTCCCTTTATTCAGTTGCGCCGCAGCGCAAAGTATTTACAGTCCGTCGTCGAAGGAAGTAGTAGCAGAAGTAACACTTGCTTCTTCAGTAGCACGGGCAGCAGCTTCTTCCTCAGCGAAGGCAGCCTGACGGGCCTCCCACTGATCTTGAGCTTCCTGCGTCGTTACGAACAAGCGATCGTACTTGCGCATACCCGTACCAGCCGGGATCCGCTTACCAACGATAACGTTCTCCTTCAGGCCTTTGAGGTAATCCTGCTTGGCAGCAATCGCCGCCGTGCTAAGAACCTTAGTCGTTTCCTGGAAGGATGCAGCAGAAATCCAGCTCGGCGTACCGAGGGAAGACTTCGTGATGCCCTGCAGTAGCGGGAAGCTGGTTGCAGCCTCCGCATCGCGGTGGGTCATCGTCTTCATGTCCTCACGCTTCAAACGGCTGTTTTCCTCACGTACTTCGCGCATCGTTACGATACGGCCCGGACGGAAGTCCTCACTGTCACCACCGTCGGTAATTACCTTCTTGTCGAAGATCCAATCGTTCTGCTTGAAGAACTCGTAGCGTTCCACTGCTTCCCCTTCGAGGAAGGTGGTGTCACCTTGGTCTACAATCTGCACCCGGCGCATCATCTGGCGGACGATACTCTCGATGTGCTTGTTGTTGATCGTAATACCCTGCGAACGGTAGACTTCCTGTACACCGTTGACCAGGTAGGTCTGTACGGCGAAGGGGCCTTTGATGTTCAGGATGTCACGCGGTGCGATCGCACCGTCAGACAACGGCATACCTGCGCGAACAAAATCCTGATCCTGGACCAGAATGTGCTTGCTCAAGTTGATCAGGTACTTGCGCTTCTGACCATCTTTCGCTTCAACGATCAATTCGCGGTTACCACGCTTAATCTTCTTACTGAAGGTTACGATACCGTCGATCTCAGAAACAACGGCAGGGTTACTAGGGTTACGCGCTTCGAAAAGCTCCGTTACCCGCGGCAAACCACCGGTGATATCCGCAATCTTACCACCTTTACGTGGCAGCTTTACGATCTGCTGGCCAATCTTGGTAGCAGCACCGTCCTCGATGCTGATGTAGGCACCAACGGGCAGGTTATAGCTTCGCAGCTCTTCCCCTTCCTTGCTAACAATCGTGATGGTAGGAATCTTCTTCCGGTCACGTGTTTCAATGACAACCTTCTCTTCGAAGCCCGTCTGATCATCACGCTCGGTACGGAAAGTCACACCTTCTTCGATATCACTAAAGCGCGCCACACCGTTGAATTCGGAAACAATTACCGCGTTGTAGGGATCCCACTCTACGATAACATCGCCTTTCTTCACTGTTTGTCCATCCGTTACGAACAGCGTACCACCGTAAGGGACGTGCTGCGTCGTAAAGACTTTATTAGTCTCCATATCAACGATCCGGACCTCACCAGAACGAGATAGTACGATGATCTTCTTATCGCCCATATCGTCCTCCGCTTCAACCGTACGAATATCTTCGAAGATAATCTTACCGTTAAACTTGGAAGTCAGTTCGCTTTCCGCACGGGTTACCGAGGCAGTACCACCTACGTGGAAGGTACGCAGCGTCAGCTGGGTTCCCGGTTCACCGATGGACTGGGCAGCAATGATACCTACGGCATCACCAATTTCCGTCATCCGGCCGGTAGCCAGGTTCTTACCGTAACATTTCTGGCAAACACCACGCTCTACCTCACAAGTAAGGACGGAACGAATGGTTACTTGCTCAACGCCCTCAGCTTCGATGTAAGCGGCGTCTTTACCGTTGATGTAATCGTCACCTTTCACAATCATTTCATCGGTCACAGGGTGAACGATGTCTTCGAGCGCGAAGCGACCCGCAATGCGGCTCTCCAGGCTTTCGATCACTTTATCGTTCTCTTTCAGCGCCAACGTATCAATACCACGAAGGGTACCACAATCATGAATCATAACGACCACGTCCTGGGATACATCCACCAGACGACGCGTCAGATAACCGGCATCGGCCGTTTTCAAGGCCGTATCGGCCAGTCCCTTACGGGCACCGTGCGTAGAGATGAAGTACTCGAGTACAGACAGACCATCTACGAAGTTGGAGAGGATCGGGTTTTCGATTACGGCAGGGCCGGCATCGTTACTCTTCTTCGGCTTGGCCATCAGACCACGGAGACCACAGAGCTGCTTAATCTGCTGCGTGGAACCACGGGCGCCAGAGTGGAGCATCATGTACACAGAGTTGAAACCTTGCTTATGCTCGGCCAGTTCCTCCATCAGAGTCGTCGTGATCTGGTTGTCAGCATACGTCCACTTATCAATGATCTGGTTGTAACGCTCGTTGTTCGTGATCAGACCCATGTTATAGTTGTCCATCACGTCATCAACATCTGCACGCGCCTGAACCAGCACCTTTTCCTTTACGGAAGGCGTAATCAGATCACCGAGGTTGAAAGACAGACCACCTTTGAAGGCCCACAAGAAACCCATATCCTTGATCTTGTCAAGGAAGATCGCCGTTACGGCGAAGTTGGTCCGATCGATGATGTCACCGATCACCTTCTTGAGGTTCTTCTTGGTCAGCAGTACGTTCTGGAACGGCACCTGCGTCGGCATGGCACTGTTAAAGATTACCCGGCCGGTAGTAGTTTCGCTCAATTTCACCTTCAGGAAGGGATTACCCTCCTCGTCGAATACCTCAACGGGAACACGACAGCTGATTTTAGCATGCAGGTCAAGCTTGCCTTCGTTGTAGGCAATCATCACCTCTTCCGGGCTGTAAAAACGGCGACCTTCACCAGCTACAGGGCGTTCTTCAGTGGCCGTACGCTCTTTCGTGATGTAGTACAGACCCAAAACCATATCCTGTGAAGGAAGGGTTACCGGAGTACCGTTCTGCGGGTTCAGCATGTTGTGGCTCGAAAGCATCAACACCTGGGCCTCCAGAATAGCGGCTTGACTCAGTGGCACGTGAACGGCCATCTGGTCACCGTCGAAGTCGGCGTTGAACGCAGAACATACGAGCGGGTGCAGCTGGATCGCCTTTCCCTCAATCAGCTTCGGCTGGAAGCTCTGGATAGACAGACGGTGAAGCGTCGGAGCCCGGTTAAGCATTACCGGGTGACCTTTCAGGATGTTCTCCAGGATCTCCCAGATTACAGGCTCTTTGCGGTCTACCAATTTCTTGGCGGACTTTACCGTCTTCACGATACCGCGCTCGATGAGCTTACGGATCACGAATGGCTTAAAGAGCTCTGCGGCCATTCCCTTAGGAATACCACATTCGTGTAGCTTCAGCGTCGGGCCTACTACAATAACGGAACGACCAGAATAGTCGACACGCTTACCGAGAAGGTTCTGACGGAAACGACCTTGCTTACCTTTCAGGATGTCAGAAAGCGACTTCAGCGCACGTCCACCCTCAGCCTTTACGGCGTTGGATTTACGACTGTTGTCGAAGAGGCTGTCAACAGCCTCCTGCAGCATCCGCTTCTCATTCCGAAGGATTACCTCAGGAGCTTTGATCTCCAAAAGACGCTTCAGACGGTTGTTACGGATGATTACACGACGGTAAAGATCGTTGAGATCAGAAGAGGCAAAACGGCCACCGTCCAGCGGTACAAGCGGACGCAGTTCCGGTGGAACTACGGGCAGATACTGGATGATTGTCCATTCTGGCTTATTCACGATGTGCTTCTGCGCATCACGGAAAGCCTCTACCACGCGCAGGCGCTTTAGGGCTTCGCTCTTACGCTGCTGACTGGTCTCGGTGTTGGCTTGGTGGCGCAGCTGATCGCTCAAGCTGTCCAGTTCAAGGCCTTCGAGCAGGTCACGGACGGCTTCGGCACCCATTTTGGCAACGAATTTGTCTGAATGACCATCTTCCAGCTGTTGGTTTTCTACGGGCAGTGTCTCGAGAATATCAAGGTACTGCTCCTCAGTGATCAGCGCTTTGTGATGAATCTCATCACTTTCGCGGATACCGGGATTGATAACTACGTAGCGTTCGTAGTAGATGATGCTTTCCAGGTTCTTGGAAGAGAATCCGAGCAGGTAAGCGATCTTGTTTGGCAGGCTCTTAAAGAACCAGATGTGTACCACTGGTACCACCAAGCGAATGTGGCCCATGCGCTCACGGCGGACCTTCTTCTCGGTCACCTCTACACCACAGCGATCACATACAATACCCTTATAACGGATACGCTTGTACTTACCACAGTAACATTCGTAATCCTTGACCGGGCCGAAAATACGCTCACAGAAAAGACCGTCACGCTCCGGCTTGTAGGAGCGGTAGTTGATGGTCTCAGGTTTCAGCACCTCACCGTAGCTGCGCTCCAGGATCTCGTCCGGGGAGCTGAGGCTAATGGTGATGGCGTCAAAGTCCTGCTTCTGGATGCTATTAGTCTTTTTGAATGCCATATTTCGTTTTATAAGGAGGCTTTTAGGGCGCGGCCGCAGGTGCAAGGAAAGTTAGAAGGATCAATGGTTGTTGGCACTGTCGAGATAGGGCATGCCCTGTCTGTACTCGCTATCAATCATTGCTCTTTCAAGTTTTCCCTGGCACCTGCGTTCGCGCCAAAAAAGCTGTCTTTAAATTAATCCGCTCCTCCGTCTGAGAACCGTTGTGCCCTAAAAGCAAAGCGTCTAAGCGGCCAGAGGCCGTTTAAAAGCGCCGCGTTTAAAGGCGAAGCGTTCAACCCTAGTCGAACTTCACGTCAAGCGCCAAGCCGCGAAGCTCGTGCACCAGTACGTTGAAGGACTCCGGAATATTAGGTTCCGGCAGGTTGTCCCCTTTGACGATCGCTTCGTAAGCCTTCGCACGTCCCTGGATATCATCCGACTTAATCGTCAGTAATTCCTGGAGAATGTTGGCAGCACCGAAGGCCTCGAGCGCCCACACTTCCATTTCGCCGAAGCGCTGGCCACCAAACTGTGCCTTACCACCCAGCGGCTGCTGTGTAATGAGGGAGTATGGCCCAATGGAACGAGCGTGCATCTTATCATCAACCATGTGGCTGAGCTTAAGCATGTAGATCACACCCACCGTTGCGAGCTGGTGGAAACGGTCACCCGTTTCACCGTCGTAGAGGTAAGTCTGACCCAAGCTCGGAAGCTTGGCCTGCTGGATGTATTCCTCAATCTCGGCCTGGCTGGCACCGTCGAAGATCGGCGTACCGAACTTCATGCCCAGCTTCTCACCCGCCCAACCAAGGACGGTTTCGAAGATCTGGCCCAGGTTCATCCGCGATGGTACACCAAGCGGGTTCAGGATAATATCGACGGGAGTACCGTCTTCCAGGAAAGGCATGTCCTCATCGCGAACGATACGAGACACAATACCTTTGTTACCGTGGCGACCGGCAAGTTTGTCACCCACCTTCAGCTTACGCTTCTTGGCGAGGTACACCTTGGCCAGTTTCAGTACGCCAGCCGGGAGTTCGTCACCTACGCTGATGTTGAAGCTCTCCCGCTTGTAGCGACCAACTTCCTCGTTCACCTTGATGCTGAAGTTGTGCAGCAGGCGGGCGATGAGGCTGTTGAGGTCCTCACTGGTTGTCCAGTTGGTGTAATCAACAGAAGTGTAGTCAAGGTCACGGAGCAGAGACTGCGTGAATTTCTCACCTTTCGGTACTACAGACTCACCATAAATGGTGTTTACGCCCTGAGAGGCACGGCCGCGAACCAGCTTATCGAGCTTATCGACGAGTAAGGTCTTGAGCTTGTTCAGGTTTACCTTATGCTCATCCTCCAGTTTCTGGAGTTTGATCTTTTCAGCATCCTTCTGGCTCTGGTCCTTCTTCGTCTTACTGAAGAGGTCCTTACCGATAACCACACCCTTGAGGGATGGGCTAGCTTTCATGGAAGCATCCTTCACATCACCGGCTTTGTCACCGAAGATGGCACGAAGGAGTTTTTCTTCCGGCGTCGGATCAGACTCGCCCTTGGGCGTGATCTTACCGATCAGGATGTCACCTTCCTTTACCCATGCACCGACGCGGATAATACCGTTCTCGTCGAGGTCCTTGGTCGCTTCCTCAGAAACGTTAGGGATGTCGTTGGTCAGTTCTTCTTCCCCTAGCTTGGTGTCGCGCACGTCCATTTCGAAGTGCTCGATGTGCAGAGAAGTGAAGACATCTTCGCGGACAACGCGCTCAGAGAGTACGATGGCATCCTCAAAGTTGTAACCTTTCCAAGGCATGAAGGCAACCTTCATATTCTGGCCAAGGGCGAGTTCGCCCTTTTCTGTTGCGTAACCGTCACAAAGGATTTGGCCCTTTCTAACTTTCTGGCCACGACGAACGATCGGCTTCAGGTTCACACAGGTACCTTGGTTCGTCCGGAGGAATTTGATCAGCGTGTAAGTAACGCGATCATCTTCGAAAGAAACCAGGCGGTCTTCTTCGGTGCGCTCGTAGTGAACGATGATTTCGTTCGCATCTACGTACTCGACGATACCATCGCCTTCAGCGTTCACCAGCATTCGGCTATCACGGGCGACTTTGCCTTCCAGGCCAGTACCAACGATCGGGCTGGCTG
>JBLHRW010000097.1:0-13510 GCA_047626445.1 Neolewinella sp. | reverse complement strand
TAGAAGCGAAAGACAACCCCATGAGTGATGAAGATGCCGACGTGCTGGTCGCCTCCAGCGGAGGCTGGGCCAGCTACGGCGATATCGACCTGACCGGGATAAAGAACATTAAGGTAGACATCGCCTTAGCGCCAACCATTACTTCCGGAGGTAGCATCACCGTCTTGGCCGGTCACCCCGTTACCGGAAAGGTAGTAGCAGAAGCAAGTATCAAACAGGGCCTTTCAACCTATGGCCTGAATGAGCTGGCGCTACCCGTTAAAGATATTCCTGCAGGTGCTCAACCGCTGTTTTTCCGCTTTAAAGCGGACTCGGACGAGGCAGAAGCTGTGATGGGGGCAGTATTGCACATCGAGTTCTTACGGGGAGAGGTTAGTAAATAGTTGGTAGTTCATAGTCGATAGTAGTTTAGTGACTTTACCATCCCCATACGCAAGTGGGAGAACCGGCGCTTGAGCCGGACGTCCCCTCCTACGGGTGGGTAAGCGGTCGTTTGCTCATTTGAGAGGGAGGCAATGTAAAAGGTTAGAAATTGGGAGAAATTTATTTTATTCCCCGGATCGAGCACGCTCCGAGTGCGAGTAGAAAGTCGCACTCGGAGAGCGCTTACTCCGCTCGCTACCAGAGGCAGCTCGGTCCGGGGTCCCTTCCGCGAATCCTAACCCAAGCCCTACGAATACTAATCTGGGGCTAAAACCCCGCCCGCAAAACCGAACTTTGAGGTAACAAATCAAGCAAGCCATGCGCTACCTCCTATTTCTCCTTTTAGCCTCCACTACCCTCTTCGCCCAAGACGGTCCTACCTCCAGCGATAAATACGTCTGGGCGGAATCCGGATTAGTACTCCGGGCGGAAGGCAATTCCAAAGGCAAAAAACTGGCGGTCATCCCCTATGGTGCCAGAGTAAAGTTGACGGGGGCATGGGGAGACGACCTCAGCGTGGTGGTGATCCCGGAACGTACGCTGGAGGAGGAAGAGACACCCAACTGGGAAATGCACGGGCATTACATCGGAGTCAGTTATGAAGGCCAACAGGGCTTTGCCTTCAGTGGCTACATCAATGGTTACGACGCTATGGCCTTCACATTTGATACCCTAACCGGCTCTTCAAAATTTAGGGCATCAGTATTGGATACGCTTCATTACCTCCACCGGCCACCGGGAAGTGGCCTCGGAGAAATCAGTATACTTTACGGCAACGGCATTACGATCAGTAACTATCAGGACCAATCGGGTGGCGGCGCAACTATGGTGATACCGAATGCCACCCTAGCCACTGGCTACCTACTGGCCGTGAAGGTTTTTGGTCTTGACCACTACACCCCAAACATGGAATGGGAAAATGCTTACCTGATCCGCAAAACTCCCGACTCCCTGACCTTCAAACGGGACGGGAAGGAAATCACCATCAAAGAATACTTCGGAGTAGTCATCATCACGTATAACCCTCATTGCTAACGGCCGCTCCTTGCTCCTTAAAACCTTCCCTTGCACCTGCGGCCCCGCCCCTATTTCACCCAAAATCAACAAAAAATGCACCCTCAAATCAAAAATCAAGCATCAGAAGTTACCTTCGCGCCCATGACCGACAACGGAACATTCATCGTCGAAGGAGGCCACAAGCTTTCCGGCGAAATCATCCCTCAAGGCGCCAAGAACGAAGCGCTGCAAATCATCTCCGCTACCCTGCTCACCTCCGAGCCGGTACTGATTGAGAACCTACCTGATATTCTCGACATCAATAAGCTACTCGACCTCGTAGAAGGTCTGGGCGCCAAGGTGGAACGCCTCACCCGCGAAAGCGTCCGGGTGACCGCCAAAGATATCAACATCGACTACGTGCTGAGCGAAGATTATGTCCGTGACGCCCAGCGTATTCGCGGTTCCGTGATGCTGATCGCGCCGCTGCTCAACCGCTACGGCCGTGCCAGCCTGCCAAAACCTGGTGGCGATAAGATCGGCCGCCGCCGGCTCGACACCCACCTGCTCGGCCTGCAGGCCCTCGGCGCAGATTTCAAGTACGAGGCTGACCGCCACATCTACACCTTTACGACCGATGGCTTGGTCGGCACCTACCTCCACCTGGAGGAAATCAGTGTGACCGGTACCGCCAACGTCGTGATGGCCGCCGTACTCGCCAAAGGCGAAACGACGATCTACAACGCCGCCTGCGAACCCTACCTGCAACAACTCTGCAAAATGCTCGTTCGCATGGGTGCCAAGATCGAAGGCATCGGTTCTAACCTGCTCCGCGTACAGGGCGTCGAGTCCCTCGGCGGCACCGAGCACCGGATGCTGCCCGACATGATCGAGATCGGCTCCTTCATCGGCATGGCTGCCATGACCGGCTCCGACATCACCATCAAGGACGTTCGTCGGGATCAGCTTGGCATCATCCCCTCCACCTTCCAGCGCCTCGGCATCAAGATGGACTTCCCCGGCGACGATATCCACATCCCCGCCCAGGACCACTACGAAATCGGCTCCTTCATCGAAGGCGGCCTAATGACCCTATACGATGCGCCATGGCCCGGCTTCACGCCGGACCTGATGAGCATTGCCCTGGTGACGGCCATCCAGGCCCGTGGCTCCGTCCTCATCCACCAGAAGATGTTCGAAAGCCGCCTGTTCTTCGTCGACAAACTGATCGACATGGGTGCACAGATCATCCTCTGTGACCCCCATCGGGCTACGGTCATCGGCCTCGATAAGCGGGCGCCGCTGCGCGGCATCAACATGAGCTCTCCTGACATCCGGGCCGGGGTTTCCCTGCTCATCGCCGCCATGTCGGCCGAAGGCACCAGCCGAATCGACAATATTCACCCGATCGACCGGGGGTACCAGCGGATTGATCAGCGGTTGAATGCATTAGGCGCGCACATTGTGCGCGAATAGACGAAAACTCGCTGCGCTCGTTTTCTCGTAGACGGCCTTCGGCCTGGTAGATATGGCTTCGCCACTTGTAGACGCTACGCTTTTAGGCTACCGTATGGCAAGGTGTTACATTTGCCCCTGCGGCAGCCTATAAAGGCGAAGCTGTCTAAAAGCGCGCAGCGCGTCTAAAAGCGAAGCGTCTAAAAGGCCGTAGGCCGTCCAATATATGCTAATTTACAACGTAACCTCAAAAGTAGAAGCCCGCCAACACGCCGCCTGGCTAAGTTGGATGGAACGAGCCTACCTGCCCGCCGTCATGGAATCCGGAACGGTGGAGAAATACCACCTGACCCGGCTGCTGGGTGTGGACGATACGGAAGGCCCCACCTATGCCCTACTGATGACCTTTAAGTCGCGTATGGTCTTCGATATTTACCAGGAGAAGTTTGTCCTAAGCCACCAAAAGGCCACCAAGGATAAGTGGGGCGAGGCGGTGCTTAGCTTTCCTAGTATTCTGGATGTGGTGTTGCACGGAGTGTGAGGTAGTTTGGTGGTCTTGTAGTCTGGTCGTCTTGTAGTACCTTCCCCGTTACAAGACTACCTGACCACAAGACTACATCCCATGCCCATAATCATTACGCTCTTTGCCGTACTAGCCCTCCTCGCCCTTATCATCGGGCTGAAGTGGCACCCCTTCATCGCACTCGTTTTAGTCGCCATTGGTACCGGGCTTGCCCTAGGAATGGGGCCTGCGGAGACGATGACCGCAGTCACTAATGGTGTTGGAAAAACGCTGGGTGGGCTTGCACTGATTCTGGGACTGGGCTCAGTATTGGGCGGCATAATCGCCGAAACCGGGGCGGCAAAAGTGATCACCGATAAGCTGGTGGCAGGCCGCGAAGGGATGTCGATTCTCTGGGGGCTGTGTGCCGTCGGATTTCTGATCGGGATACCCTTGTTTTACTCCGTGGCCTTCGTGATGATGGCACCGATCATTATTAGTGCGGCAGAGAAGGCCAAGTTACCGCTGGCGATGGTGGCGGTAGCGGCAGTCGCTTCGCTGTCGGTCACCCACGGTTTTTTACCGCCGCACCCGGCACCAATGTTGATTTCCGCCACCTACGGGGCGGACGTGGGCAAGGTATTGCTATACGGTATTCTCCTGGGGATTCCAGCTGTAATTTTAGCGGGCCCGTTATTTGCCCGCACCTTGCGTAACATGCCGTTCACCAAGGGCGCGTTGACGTTCGCCGAGACCAATCTTCCGGATAAACTGCCGTCCTTCAGTGCCAGTATTTTGTGTGCGTTGTTGCCCGTACTGCTTTTGGCGGCGGGGACGCTGGTGCAGTATTTAGTTGGAGGAGCAGAGGATGCCGTCGGCGGTATTCCTACCGATGCCGGTAATCAGGGCTTCTTCGCAGAACTCGTTAATTCAGGTCTACTCACCGACGCAACCATTGCCTTGCTGTTGGGCGTACTTATTGCCATGGTCGTCCTCGGCCGGCAGTCGGAAACGTCGGTGGCCAATCTGATGTCCAAGGTCGGCAAACAGCTGGCGCCAATGGCCACCGTTTTACTCATCATCGCTGCCGGTGGCGCCTTTAATAAGGTGCTGCTCGACAGTGGAACAAGTGACTACATCGTAGACGTCCTCCAGGGCTTCAACGTTCATCCGATCTTGATTGCCTGGCTGATCGCTGCGGCACTGCGGGTCACGCTTGGCTCGGCTACGGTCGCCGCCATTACCGCTGCGGGTATTGTCTTGCCGTTGGCGCAGAGTGGTGCCGTCAGTCCGGAGTTACTGGTACTGGCTACCGGCGCCGGCTCCCTAACGGCCAGCCACGTCAATGATACCGGCTTCTGGTTATTCAAGGAATACTTCGGGTTGACGGTTACGCAGACCCTCCGGAGCTGGACGGTGATGGAAACGGTGGTTAGTTTGATTGGGCTGGTTGGGTGTTTGGGGCTGTCTTATGTGGTGTAAAACCAAACTCTTCCGCTTCGCTTCGGAGCTTGGTCGACGCTGCGGGGTCCCAGGCGAGTTGAGGCCCCCATGGCGTCCCGTGTGCCCTGAGACTGCACAGCAGCGAAAAGGTAAAGGCCCCGCGAGCGTCCGTTTGAAAAGGTTTAAAATTGTGCAATTTGCTTTAAACACAAGGGGTAAACAAACACGATTGATTTACTCCGCGTTCCCCTACCTTATTTATTATAAAACATTGGTGCTTCCGCACTAAAACCCAAATCCCGGATCCCCCTCCTCTCCCTGAAAACTCCCGCCGTAAGTAAACCACTCCCCCTTAATAGAGATAAGTTGCACAACGCCACTCCAGTCAAATTTCTTGATCTGGCCTTCCAGGTCCGTCGCTTCAAAACCAACCTGGGCAAATTGGTAAGTAAAGCCGTCGTGCTCCTCCACCGGGCCAGGCGCAAAACGCAAAGGGCGGATGGCCGACCACTGCTCCCGCCAGGCGTTGGTGTGGGCCAGGGCCTCGTCGCGGGGGGCAACTTTGCCGTACAGGCGCATGGTATGATGAAAGAGCGCTTCGGGTAATGGCACATCAAGCGTCAGCAGGGCGACGAGAAAGGCTTCGGCCGCCAGCACGGTGGCCGGCGGAGCGGCCAGTTCTGGGTCGATGGTTTCCAACGGGACGAAAGCCGGCATCATGGGGTTAGGTGGCGGGATTTCGTGGGCGAGGAAGTCGGTCGTTAGAAACAAGTAAAGCCGGGAGGGCGGAAGATGGTGCGGTGGGTCGAAGAAAATATAGCGCTCCTTGGCTGCGAGGAGGAGCTTCTGGATTTCTTCCACGGCCTCTTCCTCGGAGGACAGCGTAGTAGCGTCTGGGAAATCGAGCTCGGAGAGGAGGCTGCCAATGGTTACGCGGCCGCTGCCGTCTTTAGCATGAAAGGCTCGAATTTGATCCTGGAACTGCGCTTGAAGCTCTGGAGGCATGTCATTGGAAGTCCAGGAAGTACTGCCCATTTCCGCGTCAAATAGGGCGGAGCGGAGCTGGGTGTCTACGTCCCCGGGTTGTTCGGGGCGTTGGGCCTGGGAGTCGAGGCGGAAGAGGCTGCGAAACAGGTCGGTGGCCATCACGTCCCGGTCATCCTGAAGTATTTGTTGTTCTCCACGGAAGCGTAGCAGGCCGTAGAACGTGAGGGAGCGGTTGAGAAAGCGAGTCCTGAACGCTCGTTTAGCCTCATTTTCGGGGGTAGAATAACTGGATATTTCAAAGCTGACGCCAAGCATGGGGAAGGCCCGGAGCATGGCGTCGCCGTAGGCAGCCGTTGGCTGCCAATCTTTACCATCCTTGAGCAGCAATACTAGGACAAACCCGAAGAGGTGCTGCAGGGCACCGTCGTCTTTGTAGCCATCGAAATAGCCGAGGTTGAAGGTGGTATAATGCTGCAAAAAGAGCTGTTCCAGCATAGTTTGACGTGGTCCGGCGAGGACTTTTTTACCCTTGGTGGTGAGGCTGAGTTTGCCGTTGCGTTTTTTGGTCCATCGCAATAAGTGGAGCACATTTTTCAGGGTGGTCGCGGCGTAGCAATCGTCTTCCGAGCTGAGTTTGGTGATTCCTTTTTCGATATCGTACTGCGGGATTAGGCCGGTAGCGTACCATTCCTTCACCAGTTTAGCGGGCAGGTTTCCCTTTGTCGTCAGTTTCAATTCTTTGGTCGCCAAGCGCTTCATCAGGTCAGTGGCAAAAGTAAGGAAGGGCACCTGATCAAGTGCTTCATCCGGTATTTGCTCCTGCCAGCGAACAACGCAGCCCTCTTCCAGCGGGTGCCCGTTCAACCAGTGTACCTGCGCCGAGCTCAGGCCCTTGAAATCAGAGTTTGGGGCATGGTTCTTTCCCTCGGTCATAGCGCGCAGCTGACGGTTGAGTTCGTTCATTTCCTGTTCGGTCATTAGCTGATCTTTTGGGCGCGGACGCGGGTGCAGTGGGAAGTTAAGCAAAGCAAACCAATTAACCGGGACGTATTAGTAGGATTATCCGGCCCTTTCTCCCCTTGCTCCTTTAACCCTTTCCCCTGCACCTGCGGCCGCGCCCGAAAATCAGTTTCCCAGCAACCACCATTCTCACTAGTATCAAATGTAATAGCTGGTTGAAGTGCTCGGTTGAGGACGTCCCCGTCCGAAGCCTTTGCGGATTAGGCTATTCGGGTGGGGACACCCTCAACCAGGTGCTTTCTAGGCTGTGTAATCCAAGTTTACAAGCATCAACACTAGTTATCCACCCTTGCTACAACTCGGTCAGATGCGCCTTCCGTCCTTGAGGCCATACTCAACACTATTCCTTTTTCCGCCGGCTGGCGAGCAAAAACATCGGCTGAAACTTCTTCTTCTCCGATGAAGTAGCGAATGGGCACCCCTTCCAGTTCTTGAGACTGCAGGAGTTCAAGTACTTCCTCCCCGACCGTGGCATTCTTGAAGGAGGTCCGCGTTGCCGTCCAGATATTGTACGCATTAACGTTATCAGGATTTAGGTCTAGCAGGCAACGCAACTTGAACTTTAGCGGTCCAGGGTCAAGCGTAGCCGAGGTATATGGCACAACACCAGCGGAGTGAACTGACACCCAAGCCTCATTAATACGCAGCAGCACGTCCGCATTCGGCGTTCCTTCAGGGAGCGGCGCCGGACGGAAAGTTGCATGGCCCATACCGCCTGAGCCATTTTTATTAATTTGTAAACGAACGGGGTTTTCCTCCCTACTTCCAGCAGGCCAGCCCTCAAAGCCAAAGAAACTGGTTCCCGCCGTTTCCAGCTGGAGGCTGTAGTCTCCTTCTGGCTTAGAACAATCCTGAAAGACGCTGATTTTCTTTTGGACCAATTGTTCCAGGTATACATTCAGCTGGTCTACTTCCGCTGGCATTGGAAGACGTTTCAGGAATAGGTCTAGGTTAACCTCCTTTGCATTATACAAAGCCGCTATGTCGGTCGCAGTCATTGCTGCCACCTGAGCAGCATCTTCATCAGATTCAATCTGGGTGTTGCCCTCCGTAACTGGAGTATCGTCATTCCCAGACAAGTCAACCTTAAAGACTCTTCCGCTACGTACAGCTTCCACGTCGGGATAATCATCGAGTACCTGCAGGGCGTAACGCCCCATATGGGTATCGTAATTTACGGCGTGCTGAATCATTGCATTTTTGCCAAAATCGGTATCTAGGAGGAAGTCCAGCGTGCCGGGGCGGTCATTATAATAAGCAAGCATGGGTTGGCCTTTCGGAAAGCCTAGAGAATCGTACCACCCACGATAGGTACCTTCAACCGAGCTGGCGCTCACCTGTGAGAAAGACTTAATCACACCAGGTTTAACATTCAGGAGCTTTTCTATCCGTTTTAGGGGAGACAACGGGGTGCGCCCTTCCACAAGAATCTCGGGCCATGAAGCTGCACCTAAGGTCGAGACATTGACGCCATTTACCCTTACAGTGACTTTCGATTTATCAGCCCCAGTTAGTGGGCCTACTTTCACCTTCGTATTTAGTAGATTACTTCGTATTTTATTGACGTACACAATTAGGTTATCACCCATTGTTTCGGGCATTAACAGTGAAAGATTGGGGGTGTAGTCCGATTGAACCTTTGTCAATCCATATACCAATAAACCTGCCTCCCCTGAAGGCAAGGTGGGATTGAGATCCATGTTCATAGCAATCGGAAAGTAGTCTCCAATTTTCTCTATCCCAAGCATAGAAACGTACTGATTGGAAGGGACCACAGTCAGTTTGTGTATTGCCCCTGCCTCCTGCTTCCCGTAACTCATTTCAAGTGAGTAACCTTCATCAAAAGCATTCTTATAAACGTACAACTTAGCCCCAGGCACCTTCCCCAAAATCGCCCGCAGCTGCAGGTATTCATCCACCGTAACCATGCGGTTCGTATAGATTTCCAGAGAGGTGAGTTCTTCGGGCAGCGTGTTCTGGTAATGCTCGTAGTACGGATCACCAGGATGGGCGGAAGCTTCGAGGTACTCGTCCCCCTGCGGAGCATCGTCGAAAGGGGAGCCGTTGATGACGAGTAGGGATACGCCCAACCAGAAGACCAGCGCTACCGTCGCGATAGCTGCGACCACTCGATATTCGGGCATCCCCGTCATCCGGGCAATCCGGCTTTTGAGGGTTGGTTCGGAGAAGGGTAAAGCGAGTGCCAGGCCCTGAGCTACGGCGCTCTGCCGCACGAGGGCCAGCTGATAGTCGCGCCGATCGGAACCGCTGGATATTACGGCTTTATCGACCAGAAACTCCAGATTAGCGCGCATTTTGTAACGTAGCCACCAAGCAGCGGGGTGAAACCAAAAGAGGCAGAGGAATACTTCGCTCAACAGGATGTCCAGACTGTGGAGCTGCCGGGCGTGGACGCGCTCGTGGGTCAAAATGTGGTCAAAATCCGTATCGTCGGGTACATCTACGCTGAAGTACAAGTTGAGGCCGAAGGTGAATGCCTGACCGGGTTTCGCACTTGGGTGCAGCAGTCGGTAAGTTCCATCTCCATTTAGGCGCGAACGCAGGTGCAAGCCAAGGATAAAAAGCAGGCGAAAGCCCAGTACCAGCGTCAATAACCCCAGGCCGAAGTAGTACATTTTGGGCAGGAAGAATATCGTGACAGCCGTGCGGTTAGCGATATATATTTCCGCTCCTTTTTCGTCATAACGGATCTCCTTCGGAACGGGGTCTATGGAACCGCCGCCAGTAAGCACGCCTTCCTCCAGGTAAGAAATCGACCCCTGGATGCTTTGGGTCACCGCCGGTGCAGGGCTGGAAAGATCAATAAAAGGCAGGGTGACAACCGCCACCATCACCAGCAACAACAGCAGGCGGTTCAGTGAATACCGATCGGAGTAACGGAGCAATAAGTAATAGGCCGGCCATACGGCAAATAAGAAAATCGTGGCGGACAGTAAGTGATTCATGTGTGTAAGGGTTTAATGTTTATTTCTGGACCGGGATGGTTCGCAATAATATCTTATTAATTGGCGGTGCATTAAATGTAAGGATGGTCGATAGACACCTGGTTGAGGGTGTCCCCCACCCGAAAAGCCTTATCAGCAACGAATGTGCTTAGCATTACTTCGTGCTCGGGTGGGGATACGCTCAACCGGATTATTCAACTGACCATTACATTTGATACACCGTCATTAATTGAAATATGGAAGGAACAACCGGGAGCCGAGGCAAGCCAAATATATTCGGGTGGGGACACCCTCAACCGAGTGATTATCGGGCACCATTGCCCTTGATACACCCTCGAGGCGAGGAGCCCTACCGCCACCCCGCATCCGTAATCACCTGAATCACCATCGGCCCGTCTTTGACGTTACTGTTGCTCCCCGTCTGAAGGTAGGTGTCTTTAGGAAAATCAATCTTCAGTAGCGCTTCTTTACTGATGCGCTTATCGTTCAAATAGAGCAAAGCCTCGTCCATTCGATAAGGAATTTTGTTGCCCTGTGGCATCAGAACTTTTAAGGCTCCTTCTATGTACGCTTGCGAATAACCTTTTGGAGTTGCATGGACTTGGACAAAAAACTTTCGGACCATCCCCTTCGGATTTCCCTCCAATCCAAGCAAACAAGCCATGCGAGCATTAGGTGGCATAACCGTCCGGGCAGGTAATTGCACCAGGCTATTCGGCAAGGCATTCGGATCGGACGCTTTCCCCTGCACGCTCAGCCAGGTATTGCGATCAGGATAACCAGCATACTGCATACCGTCTTCATATTTGACGTCTGGTTTGGGCAGGAGGTTAAACCGTTCGCCGTTGAGGAAGACTGCCAATTCATCCTCTTTTGTGGAAGACTCGTGACCGTCGACAAAGTACTCCCCACTCCTAGGTGCAACCTCTGTACAAAAACGATTTCGGATACTGTCTGACGCTTCCTGTCCGCTGCTAGTTTCTGTAAAATCAAGAGTAGTAGTGCCGATCGTAGGCTGGTAATAACCATAAGAATCCAAGGGTAGGTCATCGGGGATCGGCTGGGTGGTCATACGTTTCTGTAACGAAAAAACGAAGTGGGATGGTAGAAGATCACCTTCCCGCAGCGGATTTCTGAACACAGCTTCCTGTTTCAGGTAATGGCTCAACTGCATCAGGTAGGCTCCGGGGGTGCCGTTGCAAGGCTCGTAAATGCTAAAATTGGTATGCGGAATCCGTTGCAGAATTGATTTAATTTGCAGGTATTCATCCGGCGTAGGCAGCCGGCGGAAGTAGAGTTCAAAACTATTGATTTTCTCGGGTAGAGTTTCTCTTAAGCAGGCAGTGTACAAGAATTCCGTTGCAGAAATGGGGTTGTCTTCACCTTGAAGCACCGTAGCAGTAAACTCAAAGAAGTCATCACTGCCCTCTTCCTGTCCACCCTTTACCACCATCGCCGCCATACCCAGCCAAAACAGCAGGGCAACCGTAGCGATGATCCCCACGACCCGGTACTCGGGCATCCCCGTCATCCGAACGATCCGGCTTTTGAGGCTGGGCTCGGAAAAGGGCAACGTGAGGGCCAGGCCGCGAACACCCTGGCTCTGACGGACAAGCGCCAGTTGGTAGTTTCTCCGGTCGGCACCGGCAGAGAGGACGGCTTTATCGACCAGAAACTCCAGGTTGGCGCGCATTTTAGCGCGCAGCCACCAGGCGGTGGGATGGAACCAAAAGATGCAGAGGAATAGTTCGCTCAGGAAGACATCCAGGGAATGCCCCTGCCGGGCGTGTACCCGTTCATGGGCGAGCACGTGGTCGAAGTCCGGGCCATTGACTACATCAGCGCTGAAGTAAAGGGTAGTTCCGAAGGTGAAGGCCTGCCCGGAAGTTGCTCCCGCGTGTAGCAGGCGATAACGACCATGACTACTTAGGCGCGAACGCAGGTGCAGGGCAAGTAGGAGGAGCAAGCGCCCACCCAGCAGCAACAGCAGTAGCCCTACCCCGCCCAGATACACCAGGGAGGTTGTCGGCACCTGAACTGCGGCACGGTCGACCGAACCACCCTTGGGCTCCACCAGATCGCTGCTTACAGCCACCGCTTCCTCTTCCGGCACAACGGCCAAAGATTGGTAGGTAGTCTGCTCAACGTACTCAATCGTTCCGTGCAGGCTTTGCGTAATGGCCGGAGCCGGGCTCTGCAGAGAGACAAAAGGTAAAGCACAAACCGCAACCATCGCCAGGACCAACAGGAAGCGGTTTAGGACGTAGCGCTCGGAGTACCGCAGCAGGATCGCGTAGGCAGGCCAGAGGAGCAGGAGGAGTACGGAGGCGGTTAATAAAGTAGACATAAGGTGTGATTTAGGTAAAATCTTAGGTTTTTATTTCTACGGTAAAGCGTAGCTGCTCAGCCTGAAGGCTGAGGAACAGCAGCCTGAAGGCGGCCGAACGGTTACTCCTGTTCGTCGATCATCCGCAGGATGTCCTCCAGGTCTTCCCGGCTGAGTTTTTTGTTGCGGGCGAAGTGGGAGACCAGGGCCTTGTGGCTGTCGCCAAAAAAATCGGAGACGACCCGCTTTAAGTCTTTCTGAAAAAACTGTTCTTTCGCAATTATTGGGAAGTATCGGTGGGTACTGCCGAAATCTTCGCGGCCAACGTAGTCTTTCTTCACCAGGTTCGTGACAAAGGTGGAGATGGTGCTGTAAGCAGGTTTTTTCTCCCCGGGCATCTCAGCAATGATGTCCTTCACGAAGGCGCGCTCCAGCTTAAACAGGATGCGGAGTACTTCTTCTTCTTTTCGGGTTAATGGTTCCATAGACCAAAGCTAGGCCTAAATATTTAGACGTACAACTATTTTTTTAGATGAGCATCTGTTTTAACAGATGCAGGCTTGTTTATGCTGGTCGGGCGGGGGCAAGAAACGGTTTAAGGAGCAAAGCAACCGCCCCCTGATCTTTGCTTCTCAAAAGACCATCACCATGCACCTGCGGCCGCGCCACCTGTTTAATCTCCTACTACTGATCCTTCCCTTCTTCTGCTTTGCGCAGGCAGACACCCTCCCAGCCTTCCCCCAGGACTTTGCCGGAAAATGGGCCGGTGAGTTGCAAATATTCGGCCCGGCCGGCGTCCGCCAAACCGTACCAATGGAGCTGCACATCTTACCGATTACTGATACCAGCTACACCTATACCATCATCTACGGCGAAGACAAGGTTGCCGGTAAACGCGACTACTACATCGTACGTGGTCCTGATGGCCCACACCATTGGGTTTGCGACGAAAAGAACACTATTCTCCTCGATGGCTACTATCTCAGCAACGTCTACCAGAGTGTCTTTACCGTTGGCAGTTCTTACCTGGTATCAAGCGTAGAACACCGTGGAGACCACCTGATCTATGCCATTCTCAGCGGAAAGGAAGTTCCTGTACGCACCACTGGAGATGCAAAGCATAATGGCGAAGAGGTCTTTTGGTCAACTCCTATAAAGTAGCTGGTTACCAACGCTCTGTATTACGCTGGTTAAATGAGCAATTGATTCGGGTGGAGACACCCTCAACCAAGTGTCCCCCTTACTCTTCCTCCTTGATCCCCAGGAAAGGCCGCAGCTCTTTCCAGAGCTTCGTCGACGTATCGTCAAGTACCGGCATTTTCTCCTCCGTCTTCTTGCGGTAATTGCTCAGGATGTCCAGCAGCACATTGATTCTGCCTTCTGTGTCTAAGA
>JBLHRW010000096.1:0-13514 GCA_047626445.1 Neolewinella sp. | reverse complement strand
AAAAGCTGCTCCGAAGAGCAGCGTTTTAAAGTCTTTTTTGATGCCTAGCTTCCTAAGCGGCTGCAAAATTACAACCACTAAAGTTACTGTGCAAGTTATCAGGCGAATTATTTTGAAAGTTTATTTTCAAGGTCATTCAACCCAATTCCACTCATTAGCGGAGCGCAAAGATACAGTCGTTAGTTTCACTCCTGCAAGGCTTTCAGAAAGTATTTTCAACTTTCTTTCTCTCCTGATATTTTGCAGTGGTTTAACCGGAATGCACGAGACGTTTCTCGCTTGCGGGCTGCAAATCTACGTCACTCGATACCACCCGTGCAAGGTAAATCTTCCCTTCGGTTCATCTTTTTTTGAGCAACCAAAGGATGTATGTACCCACTATGTACAAAGCTTCAAAAACACGGGTTTCAGACCTAAGTGCGAAAGGATTATCGGAGCTTAGTTTGAAAAATATACTTAGCTTATTTAAAGACCGCCTTTACCCTTGTTGAATGGGCCATAAGCGTGATGAGCCTATTGGGAATGAGGTTGTATTCAACCACCGCACCCAGCATATGCATATAAGGATAAGATCCTTAGACGGACTGCTTCTTAATCCTCTTTTGGCACCTGCGGCCGCGCCCTTGTTAGTCTTGTAGTGCTGCCGCAGGGAAATACTTGCTCCGCTCGTATGGTGCGACAGCTAGAGAGCCTTGAATAGTCTGGTCGTTTGATTGTACGACAGGAAAGAATGCTTGCTTCGCTCGTATGGTTTGTAACTAGCCTACCTATGGCCTAAGCAACTGGTGCTTTATCACACACTCCTCCGTAACGTCTTATACAGTTCGCTAATGAAGCGCCGGGCGAATAAGCTTACTTTGGTGGTACTCATAAATTTCAGCTCCTCCCAAAAAGAAGTTTCGCCATTCAGGAAGGCCAGCACGCGGGCAGGTGGGTTAGTGGCAAACATGTCGACAAAGAGTTCGTCGCCTGGCAGCTCGCCATTTTGCAAAATACGTAGCAGGGTGGCATCATACAGCAAATGCTTACGCGGCCATGGCGCCATGTTATCAAGGTAGGGGAAGTGGTCGGCCAGGGCCGTCAGTTGCCGCTGCAGGGCATAAAAAGTATAGCCCGTCGAGGGCCGGGTGGCACCGCCGCGCATACCTATATATATAAGATTGTTATTGCGCAGCGGAAACGGATAAGTCGTCATCGGAATGTTGCCGTCTTCGGTATGGGTGACCTCGTAACCGCCCTTAGTCCAATGGTCATGTATATAGGTCTCGATGAGGCGGTCGTATTCGGCCGTTTGGAGGTGATTGTTGCTAAAGATCGCGATCTCGATCAGCGCGCTGCGTTTGCTGAACGGCATGACATAGAAAAATCGCGGTTCCCCCTGCTGTGGCGTACGAAAATCCATGAGTGCAGCACGGCCGGGGTCAAAAGTGTCTTCCGCCGTTTCGACGAACCAGCCCCGGAAGTGTTGATCGAGATAGGGAGCACTAATTTGGCGCGGCCGCAGGGGCAGAGGAAGAGACGAAAAAGCAAGGCCCGCCTCTATCTCCTCCCCGTTGACTGTAAAGCGAACGGTGTTTCCTATAGCCCGTACCTCCTCTGCCCTCGCAACGACCCTTTCCAAGCCTTCAATCTGGTCAATGACTTCGTTGACGTGAGCATAGAACTCTGTACTGCGAATAAGCTTGTACACATACGGACGGATGTCACAGTCGAGGTTCCGCGTCCCGTTATGGACGGTAACCAGCGGCCACTGGTGATGCACCAGGTTTTCAAACGGCCCCGGTTCCGCTTCCCAGAAGGACCAGCTGCGGTCCTGCGCGGTCTTCCTCCCTTCGGCATCGACGAGTAATACGCGCTTACCCTTCAGCTTTCCCGCCAGCTCCAGGTGATAAAGGACGCTGAGGCCGGCCAAACCGCCGCCAAGTACTGCAATGTCGTAATGATTCGGTTGTCGGGTTGTCACAGTATCTGGTTATCTGGTTATCGAGTACTAAAGCATCAAGTTAAGTACGGCGAAGAAGAAAAGTTGTGCAAAAAGGTAAACCAACAGCACTGGGCTTCGGAAACGAATCTTGAGTAAGTGAAGCGGTAGGGAGATCAAGCAGGCGATGGCGGCCCAGGCCAGGTAGTTTTGCAAAGGAATCTCCCCACCACCCCACTGCCAGTAGTCGAGGGCGATGGCTACGGGTTCGATGGCTACGTCGTAGATAGCGGTCATTGTTGCGGCTAAGGCAGTAACAATGATAAGGGATAAGCGGTTTGCCGGCGTTGTAGGCGGCACAGCGTTGGGGACTTCTCCCCTTTTCTTCTCCATTATCCTGCAAGCCAACTCATTACAAGCCAACGTCAATACGCACCAATTCAATGCAATGACGAAGGGCACGCCCAGCCACTGGAACCACATTGTTGGCCCGTAAGCGTATTCGCCAAAGACGGCGCCGGTGGCGACGCCAATGGCCTCCATCGCAAAAGTGAACCAGTAGGCAATGAATAACCACCAGAACAATCGCTTGTCATCGTTCTGCCGGTAGATGGCGTAGAGGACCAGGCCATTGAGGACGAAGAGCAGGCCGTCGGTCGTCAGTTTAGTGATGGGAAGCACTGCGGGGAGGCAGTGCGCCAGGGTTCCGCTGGTGAAGGCGAAGATTAGGAAGTAGGAAAGGTAGCGGTCGAAGGAGCTTAACCGTTGAAAACGTTCCGGCAAGGGTGATGATTGATCCATGTCATCATAAGACAAAACATTGATGGTTTGGTTTTGCCATTCAACGTGTTCGGAAGAGGACGTCCTCAGCCAAGTAAATTGACGTGACCGCTACACTTCTTCCCAATCCGTACCATGTTGTACAATTTGCCGGGTCTTTTGTCCCTTCTCTAAGCAAATCATCGCCGCTATGAAAAACGTACTCCTCCTTGCTGCCCTTCTTGTCTCTACCTCTGCCTTTGCGCAACAAAGGACCAATGCCACAGATCAGCCGATCGAACTGGGTAAAGTCTCCTGGCTACGTGATTACGACCAAGCCATGGCCGAAAGCAAGCGTTCCAACAAACCAATACTTATTCTTTTTCAGGAAGTACCGGGCTGTGCTACCTGCCAGAAATATGGCACGACGACTCTGAGCCACCCGTTGATGGTAGAGGCCATCGAGAACGAATTCGTCCCGCTCGCCATTTTTAACAATAAGGGGGGATCCGACCGCAAGGTCCTGGAAAAGTACGGGGAGCCGACTTGGAACAACCCGGTGGTCCGCATCGTCGATGGGGAAGGTAAAGACTTGGTAGACCGTGTGGCGGGGAATTACTCCCCGCTGGGCTTGTACCGAGCCATGGCCCGCGGACTACGGGAAAGCGACATCACCATCCCCGGCTACGTGGAGGTCCTGGGCTTGGAGTTGACCGCAGCGGCGGAACCAATTAAAGAGGCCTACTTCCAGATGTACTGTTTCTGGAGCGGCGAGCACCATCTCGGTCGTCATAACGGCGTGCTGACCACCGAACCTGGCTTCCTCAATGGCCACGAAGTGGTGAAGGTGAAGTACGACCCTGCCAAGACCAATACCCAGGAGCTGGCCGACTACGCTGCCGACAAAGACATCAAGGCGGTGAAAGCTGGCGCCGGCTACCGCCTCGCGGCCAAAGACCATTATTACCAGTTACAGCAGACCGACTTTGTGTACCTGCCATTGACGGAGGTGCAAAAGACTAAGATGAATTCAGCTTACGGACGGGGCGAGGATTTGCTGCGGTATTTGAGTCCGCGGCAGGTGGCTTATTATGAGGCTGTTCGGGGGGATAAGGCTGGTAAGAAGCGGTTGTTTTCGGGGGATTTTGTTGAGGGGTGGGAGAGGATCAAATAAACCTTGCCCTTATCAGAGACAATTGGGCTCTGCCCTATTTATGTTTTTCAGCATACATCGCTAAAACTCCTCATTGTCCTTTGCTTCCTGCAATTTGGTGTAGCACTCTTCTGCAAGTTCGGGGCGGTTAGTGTTTTTTGTCTTTTGCTTTTTTGAATGGCGGAGCGGCATTCTGATCTATCCCCTATACACCGGTTATCTGTGGAGTTTGGGTCCGTATTAATCCCTGAAACTCCACCGCCACCGGTTCCGGCACCGCCAGGAGCCGGACCAGTAGGGCCACACGGGCCAGGGTCGCCATTTCCACCGCCACAACCGGCTATAATGGTTACAACCCTTTCAATGCCAGTGGCCGTACAATCAGTGTATAAAAGTGATCATCTCGTTAGTCTACTTAACAAGTTTCAAAATTACTGACTGCGCCATCAATACTTCGGCTGTAAGAAACTCTCGCCTCGTGATTACACAAATGAGGCGCATAAGACACCCCGGCACAGTGAACCAAATCAGCTTCAAGCTCACTCCCGGCAGCGTTTACCTCAGTGTTGAAGGTTGTCAGGCAATCAGGTTTGAAGAAGGTACTCATACTTAAAAAAGTATACTAAAATAAAAAATGCAATAGTTGTTTTTATCGTCTTCATAGATCAATGATTATTATTGGTGAATGAAGGAGGAAGCATTACTGGTCTTTCCGTTACCAGGGAATAATAAGCTGTTTCTACTGATTTCTTCTCATCAGGAGATAAACTCCCGAAGGCGTATGCTTTATCAATCTTATCGTACGCATCGTCCCAAGCACGCTGCTTTTCTTCGCATTCCAGGGCTCCTTGAATATTCTTGAGTATTTCATCGGGCAATGGTTCATTATCGTCATACTTGCCAGTATTACGTGCATCTTCCATAGCCTGAATGTCGGCATTTAAAATTGCCCTGGTCAAATCACTAAAAGCATCACGATAGTCAGCATACTCGGGGCTAAGCGCAATCCTGGTGACCAGTTGTTCCGTCTGCTCTTCTGCGTTAGGAGTCTGACAAGAAGCAAAAAATAACAGCGGTAGTAGTAACATTGCTGATAGCTTTACGTAATAAGACATAGTTAAATATTTAAAGGTTAAAGTATTGTTCAATTTTGAGTTCCGATTTAACTTCATCATCGATTAATACATTTTCTGAAAGTTGATTCTGACGCTAGCCGACCAGCTTCATAACCAACTAAGCACAACGCGGCTCCGAGAGCATTACCAGTTATTACAGTTCCTACAAGGCATACAGCTGCTACAGCAGATATTTGACTCATTCTTCCTTCATGAGCATCGTGACAAGGGGTAGCTTTGTCAGTATATTCCACCAATAATCTACGACTGCTGCCGTTCTGCATAGAAAATGCAATGCGCTGTTCGGAAACACCCATATTAGAAAGAGCAATGATGTTTTGTTGAACCTCTTCTAGTAAGGCCGGATTGATGTTTTGTTCGGCACCCTCCTTGCCAAGTTCCAACGTGGCTTGGTAGGCATCACTTTCCGTTGCAATGAGATCAAATAGGTTTTCCAACTTGCCAAGGAGCTCTGCTTCGACTTCGACGTTAGATGGTTGAACGTTAGCTTCACCCGTTAGATCGCCCTCTGTGGAACAACTAACTAAGAGAAGAGAAGAGAAGATACGCATGGCGATATTTTATTTGCCTTAGAATATGACAAATATAACTTTAATTGTCAAAAAAACGCAAATAAACAAATATATTTTTTTTAAAAAATCAGCTAAAGCCTAATTTATAAGACATAGCCATCCCTACAGCATCCCAAACCGAGCCCGAACAGCACTAGTAGCCAGCAAATAAACTTTCTTCCCATCGTTCACCCGAATCCGTTTCTCCGCCACCTGCTGCGCAGGTGATTTCTTGATCTTCTGGAACAGCTTGGTGTAGTACACGTAGGCGAGGTAAACGCCCAATCGTGCGCTGGTCGGCAATTGCTTAATGCCTTCATAGGCGAAGTCGAAGTCGGCCTTAATGTCGGCTTCGATTTCGAGCTTAGTGGCCTGGTCGAATTTGTTGTAGTCCACGCCGGGGAAGTAGACGCGGCCGCGCTCTTCGTAGTCGGACTTGATGTCGCGCAGGAAGTTGATCTTCTGGAAGGCGGAGCCTAGGGCGCAGGCCATTGGCTTGAGGCGTTCGTACTCGGCATCGTCACCTTTGACGAATACTTTGAGGCACATCAGGCCGACGACTTCGGCGGAGCCGTAGATGTACTCCTTGTATAGGTCGTCGTGGTAACGGCTGAAGTCGAGGTCCATCGCCATTGAATCGAGGAACGGGTCGATGAGGTCCCGGCCGATGTTGTATTCGTTGGCGACTTCCTGGAAGGCCTGCAGCACGGGATTGAGGCTGATCCCTTCTTCAAGGGCCAGGTACGTATCGTTGCGAAAACGGGCCAGCAGGGTGGCCTTGTCCTTATCGTGGAAGGTATCCACGATCTCGTCGGCAAAACGCACAAAACCGTAGATGCCGTAGATCGGCGCCCGTAGCTCCTTGTCGAATACCCGAATGCCCATACTAAAGCTGGTGCTGTAACGACGGGTGATCAGGGAGGCGCACTCCCGGCAAACTTCTTTGTATAAACTAAGCATGATCAGATTGAGGCTGAGAAAGAGTAGAAGTAAAGTTTTTCGCGCCGGTTATTGCCTGGTGAATATCACGAGCGGCGACTTCGCCGGAAATAATACTGGGGGGCATCCCAGGTCCGGGAGTAGTGAGCTGGCCGGTATACCATAAGTTACGTAACTTTTTGCTGCGAAGCTTTGGCTTAAGAAAAGCCGTTTGCATCAGTGTATTGGCCAGGCCATAGGCGTTGCCGCGGAAGGCATTATAGTCTTCCTTGAATTCCCGGTGGGCGAAACCACGTTTGTACGTTACATGAGGACGAATGTCAACGCCGTAGCGTTCTGCAAAGCGCTTGCACATCAGGTGCCAATAGTGTTCCCGACGTTCCTCGGTATCGTCGAGATCGGGAGCCAATGGTAACAGGAAGAAGAGGTTCTCCTGGTCGGCTGGAGCTACAGAAGGATCCGTAACTGAGGGGGCACAGGCGTAGAAGAGCGGGTCTTCTGGCCAGGCAGGTTCCTCGTATATTTCGTGGGCGTGCCGTTTAAAATCGGCGTCAAAAAATAGGGTGTGATGGTGTAGGCCGGGGATTTTCCGGTCGAGGCCAACGTAGAAGAGCAGGCTCGAAGGTGCCATCGTCCGTTTTTGCCAGTAGCTCTCGGAGTACACACGATCTTTGGGGTCGAGGACCTCTTGTTCGAAGTGGTGGTAGTCGGCACCGCAGACGAGAATATCCGTCGGGTAAGCGGTGCCATCGGCGGTAACGACGCTGGTTACCGTTCCTTGCTCCGTCACCACTTTTTGCACCGGCGATCCCGCAAAAATCTCTACACCTAAACCACGCGCCACGGCGACCATGCCCTCGATGATCTTGTGCATACCGCCCATTGGATACCAGGTGCCGAGCTGGAGGTCGGCGTAGTTCATCAAGCTGTACAGTGCGGGGGTATTGTCGGGCGTAGCGCCTAGGAACAGCACGGGAAACTCCAGTAGCTGCCGCAACTGCGGGTGCTTAAAGAGTTTGCGCACGTAGGTCCCCATATCTGTTAGCATCTGCAATTTCAGCGCCGCTTTAGCAACGCGGAGGTCGGCAAAATCAAGAATACTGTGGCCCGGCTTCTGCACGAATTCGCCCAGGCCGACGCGGTATTTGTATTCCGCCTCGCTGAGAAATTTTTTCAGGTTGGCCGAGCTGCCTGGTTCCAGGCGCTCAAACATGGCGAAGAGATCTTTGGTGTTGGCCGGCACGTGCATTTCATCGTCTTTACCAAAGACGATCTCGTAGCTGGGGTCCAGGCGAACGAGTTTGTAATGGTCCGCTACCGTAGTTCCAAAGTCGTTAAAAAACTGCTCAAACACCTCCGGCATCCAGTACCAGCTGGGGCCCATATCGAATTGGAACCCTTCGTGATGGAAAGTACGCGCACGTCCACCAAGGCCATCGTTCTTTTCTATAACCCGAACGGAGTAGCCCTCCCGAGCCAGATAGCAGGCGGCAGATAGGCCAGCGAAGCCAGCGCCAACCACGGTAATTTGTTTATTGGTGGACTCAGTCATTATTTTTTCTAACAGTGGAAAAGAACAGAGTGTTGCGGTTTTTTTCTGGGATTCTTGTATGGGAACAGGCAGCGGTTTTCGGACTGTTTCTAGATTGGCGTTGGTCGTTGAGCCCAGGCATTAAAATACTCCTACACAGCGGATGGCTCTCACTTAGAGACGCCGTATAAATAACTTACGCCTTTTGACCGACTTATTTTGCCCTCACCAAATTTAAAAATAATTTCCGTAGCTGAGGCTATGCAAAGGATTTGTAAATTCGGTGAGAACAAAAGCGTCAGGTCAAAAACCAGTAAGTTATTTATACGGCGTCCCTTAGGGTTCCACACTGGGAGGGCAGAGGCGCGCGGGGAGGTGCCCTCGTTAGAATGGCGCCTGGCATCGCGTGGTTACGTTCTATTTGGCTTCCTTCCCTCCTTTTTCCTTTTCTCCTTTTTCCTCTGCTTCCTTTTTCTTCTTTTTCGCCTTGCTCTGATTGAATTTATTCATCGTATTCTGCAGCCCGTGCCCGCAAAAGCTGAGGCTCATTTTAGCGGCTGTTTCGATCAGGTCCGGCAGGCCTTTGCGTTCGGTGGCGCTCCATTCTCCCAGAACATAATCGGCTTGTTGGCCAGGGTTATAATCACGGCCGATGCCGCACCGAACGCGAGCGTAGTTGTTGCCACCAGTGAGTTGGTCGATGGATTTAAGGCCGTTGTGGCCCGCGTCAGAGCCCTTACCGCGCAGGCGAAGGTCGGCAAAATCGAGGTGCAGGTCATCAACGATGACGAGGAGATTTTCTTTGGGGATTTTTTCGGCCTGCATCCAGTACCGCACCGCCTTACCGCTCAGGTTCATAAAGGTATCAGGCTTCAGCAGCAGAACCTGTTTCCCCCGGTGTTTGATCCGGGCCATGTGGCCGTGGCTGCAGGGCTTGAAGTCTTCGGTTAAGCTTTCCAACACGCGAAAACCGATGTTGTGGCGGGTGTTTTCGTATTTAGGGCCGGGATTACCGAGGCCTACGATCAGAAATTTCATAGTGGGGTCGATTCGTTCTTCAGCCTTCTGGTCTCGTAGTGTGAATAATTTACTCAGCATTTTTAGCATGGCCGCGAAGGTACGGCGACTTGGCGAGGGAACTCCATTGCCCGTTAACACGAGGACGGGCACTGGAGTGCCCTCGCCAAAAACCCGTTAACATCACGTTAAAGCCAACCATGTCATCTTCCCAACTAAACCACTATGCCCCGCCATACATTTACTTCTTAGCGTTACTGCATACCATTCTTTTCCGTTTGCGGAGCTGCCGGCAATACCTTAAATTTGTCGACTGCCTCAGACTGCCAAATAATGTCGCGCAGGTTTCTGCGTTAATCCATAGTCGGGGCTCGCTTCAGCCCCGTCAATTCCCCGGGCCAAGATTACTACGGCCGTTAAAAGAAAACTTATGAAAACCCGAGGCTTCTTCCTCTTATCTGCCCTCTTTGTCCTAGCCGCCTTCGTCGCAACGGTTTTGCCCGATACGGTTCCTCCTGGCGATAAAGAGTCAGTAATCGTCCAGACGATGATGCGCAACCTGGAGCGCTTCCACTACCAGCCGATGAAGATAGACGATGATTTCAGCAGCCGGATGTATGACTACTACCTCAACGATGTAGACGGAGCCCGCCTCTTTTTCACCCAAGAAGACATCGCCGCCTTTACCGCCAATAAGTATGCCATCGACGATCAGGTTAAAGCCGGGGCTTACGAATATTTTGATCTCGTACAGAATCACTGGACTAAGTCCCTCGATAAGACCGAGGGCTGGTATAAAGAAATTCTCGCCAAGCCTTTCCTCCTTGATAAAGGCAAAGACATTACGATGCCTGACGACGATTCCGGCTGGGAACCCTCCGACAAAGCACTCCACCAGTTCTGGACAGACTACATGAAGCGAGACGTACTCAATCAAATCATCAATAAGCAGAACGAAGAAGCTGACAATGCCGATTTGGAAAAAGAAACGCCGGTAGCTGAGCTGGAAAAAGAAGCTCGCGAAAAATTAGTAGAGCGTTACGACGGTTGGTTCGAACGTATGCGAAAATCTAAGCTCAGCATTCGCCGCAGTCAGTACCTCAACGCGCTGACCAGCATGTTCGACCCACACACGAGCTACTACCGGCCGAAGGATAAGGAAACGTTCGATATTACCTTCAGCGGTCGCCTCGAAGGCATCGGTGCCACGCTGCAAAGCAAAGACGAGTACACCAGAGTCACGACCATTGTGGTCGGTGGTCCGGCCTGGAAAGGCAAGGAACTGGAAGCAGACGACCTTATTATGTCCGTCCGTCAGGAAGGTGAAGAGGAAGCCGTTGACATTAAAGACATGTTGGTGGAAGACGTTGTTGATTTCATTCGCGGCGACAAAGGCACCACGGTCTACCTGAAAGTAAAAAAGTCCGATGGCTCGATCAAGGAGATCAGTATCCTACGGGACATCGTGGTGATTGACGATCGATTTGCGAAGTCTCTCATCGTTGACGGTGTGGGCGAAAGTGAGAAAATAGGCTACATCAACCTGCCCAGTTTTTACGCCGACTTCAAAAACGAAGATGGTCGCTTCTGCGCCAAAGACATTAAGGCGGAACTCGAAAAATTGAAAGATCGCGACGTTGAAGGCGTCATTCTAGACTTACGTAACAACGGCGGTGGTTCCCTACGTGATGTAATAGACATGACCGGATTCTTCATCCCCGAAGGGCCGATCGTACAGGTAGATGGCCGTGGCGGGCAAAAGGAAGTCCTCAGCGACAAGGATCCCAGCGTAGAATACGACGGTCCGCTCATCGTGCTGGTAAACCAGTACTCCGCCAGTGCCAGTGAGATTCTCGCGGCGGCGCTGCAAGATTATGGTCGTGCCGTCATCGTCGGCAGTACGTCTACTTTCGGTAAGGGCACCGTTCAGCGCTTCATCGATATGGACCGCACCATTCCCGGCCGTACCGACATCAAGCCCCTGGGCACGGTAAAGCTGACCATGCAGAAGTTCTACCGCATCGACGGTGGCAGCACGCAGCTGCGCGGCGTAGTTCCAGACATCATCCTGCCCGACAGCCGCTCCCTCCTCGAAACTGGTGAGCGTCAGCAGACCTCCCCCCTCGCCTGGAGCCAAATCGAACCAGCGGAATACTACCAGGATGTTTACCGCATCGACTTCATGGAAACCCTCCGCGAGCGCTCCAACGACCGCGTCGCCCGTAACGCTACCTTCCTAAAAATTCAGGAAAACGCCAAACGCGTCAAGCGCCAGAGTGAAATGAATACTTATCCGTTGACCTTAGCCGCCTACAAGGCCATGGACAAGGCTAATAAGGAGGAAGCGGAGCAATACAAAGACCTATTCGACAACATCGTTATCCCTGGTGTCGCCAATATTGAAATCGACATGGAACAAATCCAGACCGACGAAAGCAAGGAGGCCCGGAATGATGAGTTCAAAAAGAGTGTCGGTAAGGATGTTTACATCCAGGAGGCGCTGAACATCTTGCATGATATGCGGGAGTTGGAGTAGCGGCTCCGCCGCTACTTTAGACGGGCTTCGCCCTTGGCAGACGAAAACTCGCTGCGCTTGTTTTCTTGGTAGACGGCCTTCGGCCTCGTAGATTGATAGTGCTGCCGCATGTTTCTGCTCGCTTCGCTCGACGAATAGACGGCCTGCGGCCTTGTAGATTGATAGGCTCCGCAAGTATCTGCTCGCTACGCTCGTAGAGATATTCTTCACGAACAGAGTGAGCAGATACGTGCGGAGCCTATCAATCTACTGGCGCGAAGCGCGTCGACCAAGGCCGAAGGCCGTCTACCAGCAAGGAGCGAAGCGACCTTGCGTCTATGAGTAGGCGCGTTGCGCCTGCTCCACATGTCGCCAGTTGTGATAAACCACCACCCGCAGCGTATCCCCCAACCGTAATTTGATCAGGTTACTGATGCTGATGCCGGTTTTTGTACGCGTCAGATTGACCCGGGCAGCCTGTTGCAACAGCTCCAGCATTTCTTCCTGTTGCCGAATGAACTCAAGGATGTTGTCATGGCTGAAGGTTTTGCCGTAGTTTCTGGGATCAGCACTTTTGAAGGTGGTTATCTTCTTGGTTTTTTCGCCGGGTTTCATGCCCGCAGCGAACTTATTTCCCAGCCAACTGGAGGTAAAGGTATCGGTAGGCCCGTTATGCTTCGTCTCCTTGATGCTGGTTCGGATCTCCGTCAGGTAGTAATCGCCATAATGATTGAGATGGGCGAGGCATTCGAGCACGTTCCAGGCATCTGGGCGCGGCCGCTGGTGGAGGGTGGAGGATTCGAGGGCAAGGAAGTCCTGGCCGGCGGCGAGGTTTGCCTGGGTGCGTTCGGTCAGTTTCTGGAGCAGGTCATTGGCGTTGCGGGGGGTCATTAGCTGGTATTTTGGCCTATTGTTTGTTAGTCAGGTGATACTGCAAAGTTCGGCGCTGTCGGCTGCGTGAAAATTGATTTCGCGCAAGAAATCAACCCGCAGGTGCTTTCGGATCTGGAGGGATGGCGCTGCGAATGCGCGAAAGGGTTTCGGGGGTCATCCGGAGGTAGTTAGCAATGTACTTGGCCGGGATCTCCTGAAACAGCTGGGGGCTGCGGCCGAATACTCTGCGGTAGCGTTCCGCCGGGTCATTAGTCAGCAGGTCAATCTCCCGCTCCAATTGGCCGGTGATCATCCACGACATGATCTTTTGCCACAGGCGGGCCAGTTCCGGATCGGCGGCCAACTGGGCGGTATACTCCGTTTTTCGGATTAGCCGCAAAGTGCATTTACGCAACGCCTGGGAATACAGGATGGTGGGTTTTCCGCCGATAAAACTATCCATCGCCGCCACGTAATCTCCCTGGTAACCGAAGCGGATGACTTGCTCTTCGTCGTTGACGAAGACATAGGTTCGCAGTGTCCCCGCAGCTACGTAGTAGATGTTCGTGTTCGTATCTCCCGCATGGTGGAGGTGATCGCCGCGTTTCAGCTCGATGGTTTTATGGAAGAGGTCGTGGCCTTCGAGGTAGGCGTGGAGGTCGGTGATGGGGGAGGGCATGGGAGATTGTTTCGCAGGCCAAAAATAACTACTATCGCCCCAAAGAGTTTAGAAGCACCGTTACTGCATCCATAACCCTTGCGGATAATTGGCGTGTCTAAGCCTAGTGGGCCAGACGGCAAATATCGTTACCACTTATCTTGGTCTTTTGCACGCTGGCGTCGTTGCCAAAACACTTCCGTAGCTACGGCTATGCAAGCATTTTGTCGCCTAGCCAGCGCACAAAATACCGGCGCTAACTGGCACGATATTTACCGGCTGGCCCACTAGTACATTTTAAAAAATATAGCGGGTCCGAATTTCGCGTAGCGAATACACAATAGTTACCCTGGACGAAATCCGGGGTAACGGACTAAGAATTAACCTAACGACGCTGCGCGCTACGGTGTACACACATCTTTACATCACCATAAAGGCCCGCGATTTTACACATCCGAGGA
>JBLHRW010000095.1:0-13552 GCA_047626445.1 Neolewinella sp. | reverse complement strand
AAAACCGGAGCCTATCCTCAGATAAGCCCCGGAATAATATGGAGTAGGTTAAATCTTTATACTGTTTTGACGACAGCTACTTAAAAGGTCACCTTTGAGCTAGGAGCTAGTTCAATAGCGCCTAGTTCCTTAGTTTCTAGTTCCTTAGTTTCTAGCGCCTAGTTCCTAGCATTCGTCGATCTAGTTTGTCCAATTGTCACCAAATCACCACCTTAACGAAGCACAAATACCCATCAATGCGTCAATTTATTTATTACCTGGTTTTTCTTCCTCTTTTCCTGCAAGCACAAAGTGAGGAATTCAGCCAATTCGATGTTTCCATCACCTTGCAGCAGGATGGTACGCTCAACGTCTCCGAAGACATCTCGGTAATCGCGAATGGCAACGTGATCAAGCGTGGCATCACCCGCGCGCTACCGCGCGGCCCCATCGACGACGACGTGACAATGGAACGCTTCGACTACGACATCCAATCCGTCAGCCGGAACGGTAGCGACGAAGATTACCACACCAAAAACGAGGGTGACAGCAAGGTCGTTTACTTCGGCAGCAAAGACCGGTATCTTGATCCCGGGTCCCACCGTTACAAGCTTGCTTACACCGCGCCCAAGCAAATCTATTTCCTTGAAAATAAGGAGGAGGTTCGCTGGACACTGGCCGGCATCGATACCCAACTCCCCATCAGGGCCGCCAGCCTGACGCTGACCGTCCCCAACGGAATGAACGTGCTGGCGACCGCCTGCTATACCGGCAGGGTCGACTCGACCGAACAAGCCTGCGAGATGGTAAAAAGCGGTAACCAGATAACCTACACCCTGTCCCGGCCACTGGCTGCTGGCGAGGGGATGATCATCGCCGCCGGCTTCCCCGTTGGGTCGTTCGTTAAGCCCACACCGCCACCACCGCCTTCCCCGCTGCAGAAAAATGGCACCAAGTACATCAGTTTTATCGGTATGCTGATCGCCCTGATGTACGGCTACCGGACCTGGCAGATACACGGTATCGACCCGCCGACTCCGGAGGTCAGGATGCAATTTACCGCCCCACGCAGCCTCTCCCCCGCCAGCCTTCATTACCTCAATTCCTACATGCCCAGCCAGACACAGCTCACCGCGTCCATGACCGACTTGGCGATAAAAGGTTACCTGAAGATCGACGAGGAAGAACGTAGTGGGCTGTTCTCCACCTCAGAGATCTTCATCATCCGGCCGCTCCAAAAAGACCCTGAAGTAGACCAGGACCTTGCCCCGGAGCAGACAGCGCTGTACAATTACCTCCGAGACATGGGCGATATTGAACTAGACGGCGAGTACGACAAACGCCTTGCCAAAGCCACTGAGGCGCACAACAAAAGCCTGAAAGAGCAGCATTCGGATTACCTGAAGCAAGGCGGCAACGGCTGGAAGGTTTTGCCCTACGGACTGATCATGCTGGCCACGGTAATCGGTGCAGTGATCTTTCTCAACGACGCAGAGAACCTGGGCATCGTCCTATTTATTTTTGCCGTCACCTTATTGCTCATCGGCACTCCGCTCTACGCCTGGCTCATCCGGAAGCCTTCCGAAGATAAGGTGAAGCTCTGGGCCGAAATCAAGGCGATGAAGGAGTACCTGAAGCTGTCGGAGAAAGATCGTCGTACCATTCCTAATGCCCCAGAAATGACCGAGGCCTATTTCCAGTCTGTCCTCCCCTACGCCATCGCCCTCGGCATCGACAACAACTGGGCATCGGACCTACAATCAGATCTGGCGGGCACCCTAAACAATGACCGTAACCAGCACGGTATACGTATGTACCCATATATGATGCCGGGCTTTGGCAACAAGATGAATACGGCTTACGGGGCGGTCTCCAGCCCTCCGGGAAGTCCGGGCGGCGGTGGGATGTCTGGTGGCGGAGGTTCCGTTGGTGGGGGCGGGGGCTCTGGGGGGTGGTAAGTAATAGTCTTGTAGTTCAGTCGTCTTGTAGTTCGGTAGTGTGGCGAGACTACTGAACTATCTGACTGTTTGACTAACAAGGCGCGGTCGCAGGTGCAACAAAAGGTAAAAGAAGCAGTGGTCGAGACGCTGTGCGTAGATTATAATACCTAATGCGCTGTCAGGTCAACCTTGTTAAAAACGTAAACTCCGCGGTTCTTCTCTTCTCCTTTCTCTCCGCGCGAGAACTTATATAATTCGGGCGCGGAGAAAAAGGAGTGGAGGATTTGCACGGAGTGAAGAGGTGACGCGCTGGAGGTTATCCAGTTCCTACATATGCCATAACTGACTGGACAACACGCTAGCGCTTTGCCTCAGATACCCGTTAAAAAGCAGCTTTCTCTATGCGTGCGGAGCACGCTATAGCCGGTCGTTGCCGAAGGCAACCCCTACCGGTTAATCACATTCTTAAAGCGAGGCCGCTTAGGCGTCACGTCTCCCAGGCGTTCTTTCTTGTTCGCTTCGTACTGGCTGTAGTTGCCTTCGAAGAGACGGATTTCGCCTTCGTCCTCAAAGCTGAGGATGTGCGTAGCCAACCGGTCGATGAACCAGCGATCGTGGGAGATGACCAGGACACAGCCGGCGAAGCTGTCGAGCGCGTCTTCGAGCGCACGCAGGGTATTGATGTCAATATCGTTGGTCGGTTCGTCAAGCAGGAGGACGTTGCCACCTTCGCGGAGGGTCATGGCCAGCTGCAGCCGGTTCCGCTCTCCGCCGGAGAGCATGCCGATCTTCTTTTGTTGGTCGCCACCGGCGAAGTTGAAGCGGCTCAGGTAAGCACGGGCGTTTACCTGTGCGGTACCGACCTCGATCATGTCGTGGCCCTGGCTGACGACGTCGTAGATCGTCTGGTCCTTATTAGCGAGTTGTTCGTGGCTCTGATCAACGTAGCTGATCTTAACGGTCTCACCAACTCTGACGCTGCCGGAGTCCGGCTGGTGCTCCTTAGTGATTAAACGGAAGAACGTGGATTTACCCACGCCGTTCGGGCCGAGGATACCGACAATGGCGTTCTTCGGGATATCGAAGGTCGCTTTCTCGAAAAGGATACGGTCGCCAAAGCCCTTCGTCAGGTTCTCTACCTCGATCACCACATCGCCCAGGCGGGGGCCCGGTGGGATGAAGATTTCCATGTTCTGTTCGCGTTCCTTTCCTTCATCGCGAGACATCTTATCGTAGGCGGCCAGGCGGGCTTTGCCCTTGGATTGGCGCGCTTTGGGCGCCATCCGAATCCACTCCAGTTCCCGCTTGAGGGTTTTCTGTCGCTTGCTTTCGGTCTTTTCTTCTTGATTCAGGCGGTCGGACTTTTGCTCCAGCCAGCTGGAGTAGTTGCCTTCCCAGGGAATGCCTTCGCCACGGTCTAGTTCGAGGATCCAGCCGGCGACGTTGTCGAGGAAGTAACGATCGTGCGTTACGGCGATGACGGTACCCTTGAAGCTTTGGAGGTATTGTTCGAGCCAGTGCACGGATTCCGCGTCGAGGTGGTTCGTAGGTTCGTCCAGCAGGAGGATATCGGGATTGGAGAGCAGGAGGCGGGCCAGAGCGACACGCCGGCGCTCGCCACCAGAGAGGACGCTGACCTTAGCATCATCGGGTGGACAACGGAGGGACTCCAGGGCCGTATTCAGCTTATTGTCCAGTTCATAGCCGTTCTGATTCTCGATTTCCTCCATCAACTCGCCCTGGCGTTCGATGAGCTTATTCATCTCATCATCGCTCATTGGCTCGGAGAACTTCAGGTTGACCGCGTCGTACTCCTTCATCAGGTCGACGGTTTCCTGTACTGCTTCCTCCACGATTTCGCGCACGGTCTTTTCTTCGTCGAGTTCGGGTTCTTGCCGGAGGTAACCGATTTTATAATCGGCGTTGAAGACGACGTTGCCCTGGAAATTCTTGTCCACACCAGCAATGATCTTCAGCAGGGTCGACTTACCGGAACCATTAAGACCGAGTACGCCAATCTTGGCGCCGTAGTAAAAACTCAGCCAGATGTTGTTCAGTACTTTCTTGGAAGCTCCGGGGAAGGTCTTGGAGACGCGCTCCATGGAGAAGATAATCTTGTGCTCAGCCATATTTTTAGTGGGTACTGTGTAGTAGTTATTGGGTAATGCCGTCGATTGGAGACACGACAGCAGTTTTGCGTATTCCGCGAAAGTACGGAATTATCCTTTGCCTCCCGGAACAAGCAAAATTGGCGTGCGCGATGTCGCACACGGAGCATGCTTATTCCGGAGGCTTTCACTTCCGCCGGTAAACCAATAGCCTATCGCCAATCTCATCCACCTGTTCGAAGGCCGGCAGGAGGCGGTCCGTCAGCGGGGTATCGGCGTTGGCATCCTGACGGCGGCGGACGAGATATTGGACCGCTGGGTCATTGAGGATGCGGTCAGCTTCCGCCTCTTCGTCGATCTGGAAAGCGCGGACATGGTGGTCGTAGAAGAGCAACGAGGAGTGGATGTAGGGCGTTGGCACCGGCTTATCCAACAGGTGGTAAGTGATCTGGAAGCCGTTGATGATGAAGATGGTTTCATCGGGGCCGAGCTTGTCCTTGAAGTAGGCGGTGATCTTAGGAGGTTCGTCCCGTTTTTTCACGTAGTTGAAGTAGTGGGCGGTGCCCAGTAAAACGGCTACTGCCAGGATAATAATCAGGGAATACTTGCGTAGCCATTGCTTACGTAACCAGGGAAAAACCGTAGTTCCGGGTGCCCACCACATCGCCGCCAGTAAGGCCAACACGGGATGCAGTTGGACCTGGTAGTGACCGAAGCGCTTTCCGGTAAGTAGTACGACCACGGTAACGAGGGCAAATTGAAGCAGCAGGTAAAAAAACCAATACAGTTTCTCCCTTTCCAATAAGGGATCTTCCTTTGAAGCCCACGTTTCCTTGCTCCTCCATCGCCAGGCTTGCACCAGCGCGCCGCCGCCCAAAATAACGAATGGCGAGAACCTCAACAGATAGTCTCCCATATATTTGAGCCGCAAGTACCACGGCAATTCGATCGGGTACGCACTGCTGACGTCGAAGGTGTAGAAAGAAAGTTCATCGAGTAGCCCCAACTGCTGGTAGTACAGGTATACGAAAAGCAATGGCAGGGCGAACGCGCCCACCAGCAATACTCCTGAGGTGATGATTCTCCCCCAGGCTTTTCGGCGAGCATAATACCAAACCATGAACAGCCCTATGGCCAGTGCTTCCGCCGCAGCGAAGGGCTTGATGATCATCGCCAGGCCCAGCAGAAAGCCAGCGACCGGCCAGTGCCAGGCGGGCTCGGCGCGCGCCCGAGTGATGCGCGGCGCAACCGCCAGGGCTACTGCGGCAATGGTAAACACGTTGAAGAAAATCTCGGTATTGGGCGACACCCCGTAGTAGGTAAACAGGCTACAAACGAACAAATAAATCAGGCCTGCCGCCGCCCCAACACGAGGACGCCCGGTCGCTCTTTTCCCCGCAAGAAACAAACCAAAACCACCCAACCCTACCACACAGGATGCCGCGATTCGGAGGGCAACAATACTTCCCCCTGTCAGTTTGATCAAGGCCGCGTATATCCAGAAAATACCGATGGGTTTCGTATCGATAAGGTCCCGGAGGTAAACCTCTCCACGCAGCATTTCGCCAGCGATAACGATGTAAGTGCTTTCATCGTGGTTGATCACGGAGATGAAGCCGGTCCCCCAGCGGGCAATAATGGCCAGTGCCAAAAACGTGAGGAGCCAATAGTGGTTTCGCATCTTGCAAAGATAGTGGGAGGATGGGTTTGCCCAAATCAATAAGCGCTTGTTCGGAAAGCGCTACGTAACGGCCTCAATGCGCAAAGTGACCTCCGTACCGGTATGTTTCCGTTCCGGGTAGAGGTCCGCAGTATTCACCGATAGCTCAATGCGGTCATTTTCGGCCAGTAAATTTTGGCGGTCGGCCAATATTTGGGTAGCACGGGAGACGTGGCCACTGGGCGTTTCCCGCAAAGCGGAAATTTTCCGCCCGACCCCATTATCCGAAATGGTACAGATCAAAACATCATCGCCATCCGAGTCCAGGCGGAAGTTAATGTTCAATTCTCCGCCATTGCTCAGTGGGCGAAGTCCGTGGTTGATGGCATTCTCCACGATGGGTTGCAGGAGCAACGATGGAACTTCGTCCATATCCGGATCGATGTCCTGATCAATGGTGATTTGGTAGGTAAAGCGACCAGGGAACCGGAGTTGCTCAAGATTGATGTATCGTCTCAGCATATCAGTCTCATCGGTAACGGTGGTAAAGCGATGGCGGGAAGACTCCAGGAACAGGCGCATCATCAGAGAGAAGTCCGTAAGGTACTTAGCAGCATCATCCGCTTCCTCCCGCTGGATGTATTCCCGAATGGCATTCATAGCGTTAGAGATGAAATGCGGGTTCAACTGTTGACGAAGTGACCTTAGTTCCAGGCTCTGAAAACGGCGGGTGGTTTCCATCTCTGCCTTCAGCCGGTTCAATCTGTGGTGGTAAATACCGTAAATCAGTAAGCCGAAGACACCAAGGCAAGCGGCATAAAACCAATAGCTCTGGTACCAGGGTTTAAGCACTGAAATCGTAATTTCACGCATCTCGGCGGTCTTACGTCCATCTCCGTCGTAAGCCTTGAGATGGAAGGTATATGCACCTGGGTGGAGTTGTGTATATCGGACGAATGGAACAGTGGTCTGCCCCGTCCAGTCGGGGTCAAAACCTTCCAAAAAGGTTTGGTAGGTCCGGTCGCCATCTGCGAAGAAATCGGGCACCGTAAAATCGAAGGTGCAGTACACTACTGAGGAAGGTAGAACTAAAGGTCCTTTCCAGCCGGCCGGCAGGTTGTGAACGGTTTCATACCCCACTTTCTCATCAAGGATTCGATAGGAGGTAAGTGTCGGTTGATAGCGGCTTTGTTCGGGAATAAGATCTTCCACCTTAAAGGAAACGAAGCCGTTGATTCCGCCGGCGTACCAGCGGTTATCTTTCTCATTAAAAAAGATGGAAGCAGTATTGAATTCGTCATTTCCCAGGCCGTCTTTGACGGTAAACACGTTAGTCGTCTGTTGACGAGGGCCGTGGAGTACCAGCCCATTAAAAGTAAAGATCAGCAGGTTAGTATCCTTGGTGATCCGGATAGCGGCGATGTCATTACTTGGCAGGTTCAGAAAAGCCGTGGGCCTTAGAGGTTTATGGCCTTGTTCAAGTACGCCTCCTACGGTAGTGAACGTTCCTGTTTCGGGGTAAAAAACCTGAAGGCCTCGTTGTAAGGTGGACAACAGTAAATCCCCTCCAGTACCTAAGGTTACGTCAGTTACAGCAGTATTTTTCCCGCCCTCTAAATAATAGGCGCGAAGTCTTTCTGTTGTGAAATCGAAGCGGTAAAAGGCCTGATCCGTACCGAACCACAAACAGTTTCTACTTGTATCCCGGACAGCGCCTTTGGTATAGCCTAAGACACTGTATTCCGGCCCGGCGGTTTTGATCAACGCAAAGGAATCGAGGGCAGGGTAGAAATAATACAACTGGCCCTCCCGGTGGTTCTCCTTGTGTTCCGTGATCAACAGCAGTTCATCGGCCGAACGTCCGTTGGCGACCCAGCGAACTACCTGTTGTTTTCTCGGCAAATCCCAGCGTTTCCAGCTGCCGTCGGTGGGTCGGTAGCGGTAAACGGTCCCCAGATAAGTTTCTCCATCCAGGTCACAACTATGTCCAAAAATATCTCCCTTAAAATTGAGCAGGTTGGTACCACATCCCCAATGATCGGCCACCGTGCCATCCGGGTCTATCATTTGAATAGAATCAAGCGCACCAGTTTCGGCATCCATCCTAAACCAATGGGGTAGCCTGGAGTCCTTATTTGCATAGACGTTTCCAGCATCGTCGGCAGCGAAGCCTCGCATGACGTGGCCGAATTTACCAGGGGCAAGCTTGCGGTAGAGGTAACGGCGAAAGGGGTTTTCCCTTTCTTCGGGGATACGGATGTAAAAGAGCCCTCCGTAGGTATTGAGCCTTATTTCCCGGGCGAAGTCTTCCCCGGATATGGAGATTATCCGTTCATCAATACGTTTTAGCCACTCCGCCGACTTCCTGCCGGTAGCGGTGATCATCTCCAGGCTACTGATTCTTTTCATCCCCGGATCGAGGTATCCGATGAGGATGTTGTCGTTACTATCTTCCATGAAGAAGTTGACGGTTCCTCCAGAAGCTAAACCGGGCATTAGGGAAAACGCATCCTCCTCAGCGGTGCAGTAAAAGAGCCCTTCGGTAGAACTAAACCAAATGCCTCCGCTTAAATCCTGGTAAAGTTTGACCGCTGGCAGCGTAGAAGGCAACGGGATTTTGTGGGTGCCTGCCTTGTCTCCGGCAATAAGTTGATGTTTTGCCTTTCGATACAACAGGTAATCATCCGGCGAAGCGGAAATCAGTTCGTCTCCCTGCATCAACTCTTGCCCTAAACTAAAGACGGGGTGCCGTTCTCCACCAGGATTGTATTTAAAAATGGTGCTTCCCAGGGCGAAATAAAGCGCACCACCAGTTTGCTGGCTGACACCCGCAAAGAAGCCTTCTGCGTTATTGCCCAGCCGGTCACCGAAAACCTCCAGCGAGCCCGGGTCGAAAATCTCCACCGAGTCTGGATAATTAGGCACGATGGAATAAAGGTATCCTTCTTCTCCCAGGCAGAGGGTACCGTTGAATAGTTGGGGGAATTCCGGAAAAGAGGTAATACGGTTACCATCTGCCCGGCAGATGCCACCGTTTGTCCCGATCCATAACAAATGGTCTTTATCAAAAGTAGAGCTTTGTACGGAACGATTCGGCAGGCCGTCCTTTACGGTATAATGGTTCACTAATGTATCTCCCATTGCCGCCGATCTGGCAGACAGCGACAGGTTAAGCAGCACAAGCAAACCAACCAAGGTGCAGGAGAAGAAAAGATAATCTTTGTGCATACTGGAAAAAAAACCTCCTTAGGAACGTCAATTCAATAACTGTCCCTTGAGGAATACGAGATAAATAAACCATACTTTTTGACCGCTTTATTTTGCCCTCACCGCACTTAAAAATTCTTTCCGTAGCTATAAGCTGTGCAAAGAATTTTTCAAGAACGGTGAGCGCAGAAACGTCAGGTCAAAAAAAAACGTATTACTTAATTCGCTTCCCTAAGAGATAACCTCATAAGAAGCAACGATACAAATCGTAGGTAGTTAATTCCTACATTTACCACAAAATACACCCTATTTGGTTACGATACTAATTGACGACGAACCAGCCGCCATCATTGAGCTGCGCAACCTGCTCCTCAAGCGCCACCCCTCCCTGGTCGTTGCAGGATCAGCAGACAATGTTAGGGAAGGACTTCTGAAAATCGAGGCCTCAAGGCCCGACTTGATTTTCCTGGACATCGAAATGCCCGGAGGCAGCGGTTTTGACCTTGTCCGGCAACTAAAAAAAGGGACCCGCCCTGAGATAATTTTCGTCACCAGCCAGAGTAACTATGCCATTCAGGCATTTAGTTGTGCGGCCCTCGGGTATGTCCTCAAGCCCGTTGAGCAGAAGCCCCTCGCTGAAGCCATCGCGGTAGCTGCAGAGCGGATCAGGCAAAAGAACAATGAGCAACGCCTGGAAACGCTGCTGGAGAACCTAGAGACTTCGGACAACACCAAAAAGCAAATTGGAATCCCGCATGATCGAGGGGTTGAGTTTGTACCTGCGGGCAATATTATTTACTGTGAAGGGGAAGAGCGGTATACGCGAATCCACCTGAAGGAGGACGGTAACCGGCTCTCTTCTTACGCAATCGGGCAGTATCGAAAGATGCTGATTGACCACGACTTCTACCCCATTCACCGCTCTATCTTAGTGAATCGTCTCTATGTAAAAGGGATCAACCGTACCGGAAAGCTGGAGCTGACCACCAACCAACAGCTCACCGTAAGCCGTCGCCGCCGGGCAGAAGTAGAGGCCTGGTTGAAAATTAGCAGGTAAAACTACCTCCCCCCTCCAATTTCCCGACCACTAGTAGGACCAAACCAACCGTTCGTAGGATGCCCCTTGGCAAGTGGTAGGCCTGCCCCTACATTGTGACCAGATTAAAGCGTACACTGTGAAACATTAGCCTTTATTTGGACACCTTCTACCCTTTTAACACTTTTTTTATCGAAAGACCTTTTGAACAGTAACTTTCTAGATTAACACCACGATAGCCAATCAAACCCTGCCTGCTTTCTCTTTAGAGAGCGGGCTTTTTTTTGTGCAGGTTGCACAAAAAAGTACCTGACCGAGCGAAGCGAGCTACAACAAGGAGCGAAGCGACTGGCCTGCAACCGCGAACGCAGTGAGCGACTTTTCCCTACTTTTGCCCCCATGTACAAAAGTCTCGTAATCAAAGTCGGCACCAACGTGCTCACCCGGCCCGACGGCCGGCTTGACGTTACCAACATCAGCCATCTTGTTGACCAGATTGCAGCCTTAAAGCAGGCAGGCATCAGCCTGGTGCTGGTTTCCTCTGGTGCCGTAGGCGCAGGGCGGGAGGTCCTTGGTGGGCAGCAAGAATTCGGGGAAGTGGCCCGCAGGCAGGTACTCAGTGCCGTTGGGCAGGTCCGGCTGATGGAGCTGTACCGACAGCTGTTTGCGGGGCACGGCCTCTATTGTGCACAAGTGCTCGCTACTAAAGGTGATTTTCGGGATGACCTGCACGCCGATAATATGCTCAACTGTTTTCGAGCGTTGTTGCTAGACGATGTGGTTCCCGTAGTAAATGAAAACGATGTGGTGGCTGTTTCCGAGCTCATGTTTACCGACAATGATGAGCTGGCTGGCCTCGCGGCCAGAATGCTGGAAGTAGACGCCCTGGTCATCCTCTCCAGTGTTGACGGGCTGTTCGATGGGCCGCCGGAGGCGGCCGACAGCCAGCTGGTTGGCGTAGTCGACGCAGCAGACACCTCCGTACTGGGGTTTGTGCAGGAGACCAAAACGTCCTTTGGGCGCGGCGGCATGGCGTCAAAACTAGCCGTGGCCATCCAGACCGCCAAGGCGGATATTCCGGTACTTTTGGGCAATGGACGCCGACAGGATATTTTGCTCAGCCTCCGGGAAGGGAGCTGGCCGGGGACCGTGGTGCGTAAGCAGCAGTAGCCTGCTAACAGGTCGAACCTTGCCGTTTAACTTCACTTTGCACCTGCGGCCGCGCCTGCAAGTGAATGGGAGAAGGAATGAAGCAGAGAATAGCTGCCGCCGTTGCCACTTGCCACGCTGCGCTTGCTCGCCAGGGTAGACACACATTGCGACGGCTATTCTCCCATTTCTTCATTCCATTATTCCCCCATTCTCTTATTCCATTATTCACTCATCCCTTCCTGCTGTTATTCTCCTACAGCGCATTAAAATTCTGCTCCTTGCCACGAAATCCATTTTTCAACCGTTACTAATTTTGTGGCGCGCACGCAGGTGCAGAGGAAGGTTTATGGAGCAAGGAACGCTACCGACCAAACCTCGTACCTTTGCCACTCCTTAAGCGCTTATTACCAGATGAAACTACCCCTTCAGCTTACCGGCCTTTTCGCCGTACTTCTCCTCCTCTTCTTTGCCTCCTGCGACGTCGACACCCAATTCGTCACCGGCGATACGGTGCAACTTCGTTTCGGCCAGGACACCATCGCCTTCGACACCGTTTTTACCGCCCGGGGCTCAGCCACCCGACAGTTCAAGGTGTATAACGACCAGGACCAGCCGATAAAAATCGATCGGATCACCGTAGCTGGAGAAACCGGCGTAAACTTCATTTTCAACGTCGACGGTGCCCGAGGCCCGGAAGCCACCGACGTGGTGATCTGGGGCCAGGACAGCATTTTTGTCTTCGTAGAAGTGGAAGTGGATCCGACCGAGCCGGAAGAAACCAGCCCTTTCATCGCCGAAGACCGGTTGATTTTTGAAACCGGTAATGTCCGCGAAGACGTCGTTTTGCTGGCCTTTGGCCAGAACGCCAACTACGTCAACGGCTTCAGACGGGGCATCCCTAGAGGCATCACCTGTGACAATGGAATTGCTACGCTCCCCGTCGACCTGCCTACCGTCATCTACGGTTCCTTGATTATCGACAGCTGTGTGGTGCAAGCTTTGCCCGGCACCAGGATATACTTCCACGGCGGTGTCCAGCGCAACGACGAACAATTCGGAGGCTTTTTTAACGACGGCTTCATCTTTACCCAGCCCAACGGAAGTCTTCAACTTCTCGGTACGCTGGAAGATCCAGTCATTATAAGAACCGACCGCCTGGAACCCGAATTTGCCACTGCCCCCGGTAAGTATCGTGGCCTGATTTTCGGCCCCGGTAGTAAAGACAATCGGCTGGAGCACACCCAGCTACTGAACGCCATCGTTGGTATCACCATTGATAGTGCGGCGGAGGTCACCGTGGAAAATTCCGTCATTGCTTATTCCGGAGGGCCAGCCATCTCCGCCTATCAGTCGGATGTAACGGTGCGTAACTCTGTTTTTCATTCCAATTTCGGCAACGCCATCCAGTTCGTCAAAGGCGGTAACCTGACGATGGATCATACGACAATCGCCAACTACGGCGTCGATGCTAGCAGCCTGGTACTAACCAACTTTAGCTGTGATGATTCCGGCCAAAATTGTGTTGTATCCCCCATGCTTGCCCAAGTCCGCAACTCCATCATTAGTGGCTCACGTGGTAGTGAGCTCATTTTCCTCGACATCTTTGAGGGTTCGGAGCCTAACCAGTTCAGGGTCAGTATTGACAACTCCATCGTCCGTACCGACCAGCCTTTCCTCGACAGCCAGAATGGTATTTTTGCCAACTTCTACGCATCCATCTGCGATGGCTGCCTCAACCTCACGTTCAGCGACCCGCTGTTCCTATCCATCGAACGGGACGACTACCAGTTGGACTCCCTGAGCATCGCCCGGGACCTGGGGGTATTACTGCCGGCACTGCCCCTCGATCTGCTGGGCGTTGAGCGGGATACGGACAGCCCGGATGCGGGAGCTTTTGAGCGGGTGGACAGGTAGATGGCGCTGCGCGCCTTGGTAGATGTTCGCTGCGCTCACTCGGTAGACGCGCTACGCGCTTGGTAGACGCGCTACGCGCTTGGTAGACGCGCTACGCGCTTGAGTAGACGCGCTACGCGCTTGAGTAGACGCGCTACGCGCTTGAGTAGACGCGCTACGCGCTTGATAGACGCGCTACGCGCTTGATAGACGCGCTACGCGCTTGATAGACGCGCTACGCGCTTGGTAGACGCGCTACGCGCTTGAGTAGACGCGCTACGCGCTTGAGTAGACGCGCTACGCGCTTGGTAGACGCGCTACGCGCTTGGTAGACGCGCTACGCGCTTGATAGACGCGCTACGCGCTTGATAGACGCGCTACGCGCTTGATAGACGCGCTACGCGCTTGAGTAGACGCGCTACGCGCTTGAGTAGACGCGCTACGCGCTTGATAGACGCGCTACGCGCTTGGTAGACGCGCTACGCGCTTGGTAGATTGATAGGCTACCGCACATGGCAGCTGCAACCTAAACGCAACCTGCAACGGAAGCGGAGCGACCTAAATAAGTTAATTAAAC
>JBLHRW010000094.1:0-13735 GCA_047626445.1 Neolewinella sp. | reverse complement strand
GGCGCGTCGCGCATGGCGGGACGCCGGGGGGGGGCGGTGGTGGGGGTGGTGGTGGGGGTGGCGGTGCAGCCTCTTCCTTTACCACAGGTTCCATCACGGTTTCTTCTTCGGCGGAGGTATCCTCGAATTCCGGTGGTTCTTCATCAATTAGTTCCTCTTCCGGCACTTCCTCAATAACGGGAGGTGGGGGTGGGGGTGGTGGGGGAGGGGGTTCTGCTGTCCGCGGCGGCTCCATTTCGATCTCGTCTTCGATTTCGAGGGCACCGTCGGGGATGTAGATTTCCTTAGAGTACTGCGTCCAACCGAAGGCAAGTAGGGAAAGACCCACTGCCAGCGCAAGGCCGAAGTTGAAGAAAGTGGAGCTGAGGCCGAAGACGTCGAGTCGCTCGTACTTGGCGCGATTCGCCAGATAAGAGGTATTCGCTTCGTCGGCTTCCTGGTATTCACCCTGCAGTGCCTTCTCTGTCCGCTTACTGTACAAATTTCTCATAAAGAGAATGAGTCCAATAAAGAGGAGCAGCAGCGCCGCAAAAGTTCCTGCCAGGGCGCCTCCGGAAAGTGAGATATCCATGACTATTAAGTTTAAAAAAGTTATTCATTAGGTCCCACCGTTGTGGACAACCTTGTTTTGAGTAATTGATACAGTAGAAAGGTGAGCCCTCCCATAATGGCCCCAAGCAAGTTGGCAGCCATATCTACGGGGTCGAAGCTGCGGCCTGTCCCACTGATTCCCTGGAGTATTTCCATTACTCCACCGAAGAGCGCAGCGACAAAAATAGCCAGAGGGATTGTCCATTTTCTTCGGCGTTCCGAAAAGGTGACCGACAATAATAAGGCAAAAAGACCGTACGCACCAAAGTGAGCCACCTTGTCGGGAGAAAATAGCGTGCTCCAGTCCGAAATTGACGGTAATTTACTTCCTGGCAGCACACTTCCCAATAATAAGAAGAGGGCGTAGGTACCAATCGCCAACCATTGTAGGCGATATTTACGAGCAGAAGATGCAGCTGGTGTTCTCTTTGGTGGGGGCAAGGTGAAATTTATGTAATTAATCCTTCGTACACCTCGGCGGAAATCAGCCCTTCCCTGTCTTCCGGGTCGGAGAGCTCAATTTTGATGATCCAGCCTTTACCGTAAGGGTCCTGATTTACCAACGTAGGGTTATCTCCATCGTTCTCGTCGAGTTCGCTGTTAAATTCGAGGATTTTACCGCTCAAGGGGAGGAAAAGGTCGCTCGTGGTTTTCACGGCCTCCACCGTTCCAAAAACTTCGTTACGCTCTAATTCTTCACCTACAGTTTCCACTTCCACGTAAACCAATTCATCCAGGGCTTCCTGGGCGTAGTCCGTGATTCCGACTGTGGCGATGTTACCCTCAATGAGGACCCATTCGTGTTCTTCAGTGTAGAAGAGATTAGCGGGGACGTTCATACTGATTGTTAATTATTGATTGTTAAATATTAATTGTTGATTGATAATCACTTCTTATTTGATCTGGCTTTTAACCCAATCGCTGGTAACGGATTTAGGCCGTTCCAACGGCATGCCGAGGGCACGACTCCAGACACCGGCGGCAAGTACCCCAAGCGCACGACTGACCCCGAAGAGTACCGTGTAGAAGCTGTACTCGCTAAAGCCATAGTGTACCAACAGGGCACCTGAGTGGGCGTCTACGTTGGGCCAAGGGTTTTTAACCTTACCGAGGGCTTCGAGCATTGGAGGAACCACATCGAAGATCTTCCAGACCGTATCGATCAGTTCACTGTCTTTGATGTATTGCTCAGCAAAGCGCCGCTGCGCGGTAAAGCGCGGATCAGGCTCGCGCAGCACGGCGTGGCCGTAGCCCGGGATCACCTTACGGGCGTCTAGGGTCTCCTGAACGTACTGCCGAATTTGCTCTTTGGTCGGTGTCTTGGTTCCGAGTTTTTCGATCATCTCGAAGATCCATTTGATCACTTCCTGATTGGCCAAACCGTGCAGCGGACCGGCCAATGCATTCATACCGGCAGCGAAAGCACGGTAAGGATCACTGAGGGTAGAAGACACCAAATTTACGGTATGCGCCGAAGCGTTGCCACCTTCGTGATCGGCGTGAATGGTCAGATACAGGCGCATCAGGCTGCGGAAGTCCTCATCGTCACTACCAAGCATGTGGGCGAAGTTAGCGCTCCAGTCCAAGCTGTTGTCGGGTGCAATGTGGTCGCCATCTTTAAATGAACGGCGGTAGATGTAAGCGGCCACCCTCGGCAGGCGGGCAATCAAGTTCATGCTGTCTTCGTAAACGGCATCCCAATGATCGGTCTTCGACATTCCCTCCCCGTAGCGGCGGGCAAAAATGCTATCGGGCTGCATCGCCATGATGGCGATAGTGAATTGGGTCATCGGGTGCGTATCTGCGGGGAGGCTTTCCAGCGTCTTGAAGACCTGGTCAGAAACTTCAGCGCGGCCCTGCCAGTCTTTGGTCAGGGCATCCACTTCCGCTTCGGTCGGTACTTCGCCGGTCAGCATCAACCAGAAAAGGCCTTCTGGTTTCGGTTCTCCCTGCGGCCCGCTGGGCAGCAATTCTTTAACTTCTGGAATAGTATAACCCCGAAAGCGAATCCCCTTGACCGCGTCAAGTTCGCTGGTTTCCCACAACATCATTTTAATGCCCCGAGCACCACCCGTTACCTGGCCCAGCGTTACCTCGCCTACTTTTTGGTCGCCATGCTCTTTATTAATGGCACGAAGTTCGGTGTAGAGTGTGAGTGCCTTTTCAGCAAATTTTTGTTTAAGGGATTCCATGTTGGTGGTGGGCGTTGTTTGGGTTAATTAAATTATTCTACGGACGTTTTACTACGGTCGTAATCTAAGAAGTAACGCTAGGATACCTATTGGGTTCGAGCATTACGTCTTGCCGGGCAAATAACGAACATTTAAGGCTGGTTTTTGACCTTAGCATTGTGAAAGTTTGTCCGTTGGCGGAAAAAGTAAGAGATTAAAGGGAAAAAGGAGAAAAAGGGAGACATTTTTCAGGCGCGGACGCGCCTGATTAGTCAGGACGTCAAGTAGTCAGCGCGTCAAAGAGTATCGTGTCCAAAGCTCACTTCGTTCGTGTGGTTACCGCCTCTTTTACGAGCGATAGCGAGCGGCCTCTTGCGGTAGCTACTATTTGACTACCTGACGATCTGACTCCTTGACTAAAAAAGGCTTCCCTGCTCCGCAAAACTCTTCGGATTCTCCAAGGCCAGTAAGCGGCGCTTGAAATCAAGGCCGTAGAAATACCCCTGCAAGTCGCCTGATTTCGCAATCACCCGATGGCAGGGAACAATGATGGCAATCGGATTTCGACGATTGGCTTGCCCAACGGCCTGGCTCGCCTTGGGGTCCCCTACCAGATCCGCGATGTGCTGGTAGCTGCAGGTACGGCCATATTCGATATTGCACAGCTCCGTCCAGACCGCCCGGTGGAACGGCGTAGCCTCTCCCCAGTCCAAGGCGAGGTCAAAGTCCTGCAGTTCTCCGGCAAAATAGGCCGTTAACTGGCTGACTGCGGCGCGTAAATGGCGGTTGGTCGGTGGTGGCATCGATGCCGGCACATCAATGTCTGTGATCCGCACTTCCGTTAGCCCGGCCTCAGAGGCGGAAAGCTGGAAGGTGCCGAAATGAGTATGAAGCCAGGTGGTCAATATTGATTAGTAATTGGTGATTGCTCACTTGCTAAAGGATGGGAATAAAATAAACCACAATCAACAGTTAGTGATCAAGCATTAAGCAGGCCGAGTGCCGCCAACCTTCCACTACGCATTGCTGCGTCTACAGATCCGTTGAGCTGGTGATCTCCGGCCAGGAAGATGCGGTCGGCTATGCGGGAATGAGAGGGGTCGTAGCTGTAGGAAACGTGTTGCTGGTCCGGCAAGGCCTGTTTCACGTCGTAACGGTGCAGGAAGCGGAGGCTATCATTCCCAAGTTTACTGTGCCGCAGCAGGTCCTGTTCCGCCTGCCCTATCTGGCTGTCGCGGGTAATCGTTTCCCGCAAGGTGACGGAAATCAGCGATCCACCCTGCCCTTTCAGCTTATAAGTAGATGCTACTTCATCGAGCACGGCATAAGTATTGATCAGGCTGGTGGGGTCCGACACCAAGTTGACGAGTCGGTTTTCTTTCAATCGTCGGCTGCTGTAGAAATACAGGTTGGTGGTTGACTTCCATTCCACGGGGGTCCCCGTCATTTGCGGCAGCAGCTTTTCCGGCGGGCAGGCAATGATGATACCGCCGGGAGAATCGATCTCCGTACCATCAGCCAGTGTCACTACCGTACCGGATACGCCAGCAACGGGGGTATTGCAGCGAATTTCGGTTTGCTTCAGCTGCGCGGCCAGCTGTTTCGGTACCGCCTCGATGCCCTCCGCCGGCAATGCCGCACCTCCGTGGCCAAACATCTTGAAAATAAAGCGGAAGAGCGCCGCCGGAGTCCGTAATTCCTGTTCCAGAAAAATTCCGCCAAAAAATGGCCGAAAGAAGCGTTCCACGATCTGTTCACTGAAACCCAGCGACCAGAGATAATCGATGGTGGATTGCTCCCGGTAAGTCTTGCTGAAACAGTCTTCGGCGGAGTAAGCCCGTAGCTTCAGGCCCAGCCGGGCGAGCTTTATTTTATCCGACAGGGTACCGATCGGCGACAGGGTGGACCGGATGATCTGTGCTGGCTCCCGCAGCGGATCGGCGAAGCGAAAATTCAGCTGGCGGGTATGCACGTGGCCACCGGAGCGAAAGGTATTTACCCGCAGTGCCTCTAGGTCGAGGTAGCGTTTCACTTCCGGGTACTCCGTCAGCAATACCTGAAAACCGCGGTCGAGGAGGAAATCATCGACCACATCTGTCTTCATTCGCCCACCGATACGGTCAGCGGCTTCAAGCAGTAGCGGGCGGTAGCCCGCTCGCTCTAATTCAATGGCGGCAACGAGGCCGGCTGCGCCGGCGCCGATGATGGTGATTTGTGGTTGTAACAAAACGGGAGAAGTTGAATTTCCGCAAAGATGAGCATTGTAGGCTTAGCCTACAGTGCTGAGGAACATCACCGTGTCAGAAACAAGTAATTCCACGTTGTGAGTGAATTTTTATCTATGTCTCCTCTTCTCCTTCGTCCTCACGCGAAAATGGCACAAGTTCTCGCGCGAAAAGAGGAGAAAAAAAGAAACGCGGAGCTAGATTGACCTGACCGGTTCCTAGGCTTATTTCTTCATTCTTTTCCGCTCTGCCAACACATACGCATACCGCAAAAATACGCCCCAAGCTAGCACCGCACTCATGATCAATCCTTCCTTTCCGTCCCGGAATCCGCCCTGCATAATGTAATGCTTAAAGAAGCGGTACAACGGCTTCACGAAAAGGTGGTAAAGTCCGACCCGGGGCGTCTTTGTACCATAGTCCTGCGCCGACCACTTAGCGTAGCGACGGGTTTTGTCGAGGAAGTGATCGAGACCTTTGAAGGTGTAATGGTCCATCCGGCCTTTCAGCCAGCCGACGCTGATGCCCTCCGTTTCAATCTCTTCGTGTACCTGCTTGGTGTTGTACCGGCAGCGATCACGGTAAAAAAAGCGGATCACCTTGTCACCGGCCAATCCAGTGTGGTACATCCGTTTACCCATGAAGTGGTTGTCGCGGCCGATCCAATAAGCGTCGTGCGGAATGGCCTCCGCTGCCAGCAGGGCATCAATTTCTGCCCGTAGCTCCGGCGTGATCAACTCGTCAGCATCGAGCAACAGTATCCATTCGTATTTGGCGTGTTCGATGGCCCAGTTTTTCTGGTCTGAAGGACCAACATATTTCCGTTGGCGGAGGATGACGTCTTCCCGGGCCGCTAATAATTCGGCGGTACCGTCGGTGCTGAAACTGTCCACCACCACCAGGTCATCCGACCAACCGGCCACACTGGCCAGCGAGCGTTCGATGATGTCGAACTCGTTGAAGGTGGTGTAGATGATGGATAAAGGTTGCATAGGACTCACTTCGTTCGCGTTGCAGTTGCTGCAGGGGTAAAGATCGTTACATTTTTCAAAAACAGGCAATTCAGTCGAGCGGAACAGCGTCTGCAACGGGAGCGTAAGCGACCTTCTGCAACCCCTGCAACAAAAGCGAAGCTCTGCAACAAAAGCGAAGCTCTGCAACAAGGAACGAAGTGACCTAGCAGGCCAACAACTCCTCCCGCACCTTGCCATAGGCGATAAAGTGAGGGTTGAGAAGCGATTCTTTATTGTAGCGCAGTTCTTTGCCCGTGCCATCGTCCACTAGTTTTCCGCCGGCCTCCAGGAGGATAGCGTGGGCAGCACCGGTATCCCATTCCATGGTGGGCGCAAGGCGTGGGTAGACGTGTGCGGAGCCCCGGGCGAGTTCCATGATTTTCAAAGAGCTGCCGCGTTGCACCAGTTCTGGGCGGTCAAATTTGTTGATAAAATCTTGGGTCTCCTGGTTGAGGTGGCTGCGGCTGGCGACGATGCGAAGGTTAACGTCCTGCAGGGTAAAGGCGGCAGCAAAGACGCGACTGGGTTTACCTCCGGCTTCCTTCACTTCCCAGGCTCCGAGGCCCGGAGCGGAATAGAACAACTCGTTGGTAACGGGCACGTAGACTGCTCCGAGGATAGGCTTTCCGTTTTCTACCAGCGCGATGTTAACGGTAAAGTCGCCGTTGCGTTTGATGAACTCCTTGGTTCCATCAAGCGGATCAACTAACCAAAACCGGGTAAACTCCGACCGGGTAGCGTAGTCCATTTCCTTGCCTTCTTCGGAAATGATGGGGGCCTGAAAATCGAGGGCTTCGAGGCCGGCAACGATAACGTCGTTTGCAGCTTTATCCGCCCGGGTCAGGGGGCTGTTGTCGGCTTTATGCTCGACGCCAAAATCCTCCGTGGCGTATATCTCCATAATGGCGGCACCGGCGAGGCGGGTGATCTCGCCTACTTCGGCGGCTAGTTTCAGGTAATCAGTCATGGGGTAAAGGTAGTATTCAGGTTGCAACGGGAAATTAAGATTACCCAGTAGTAGCAAGGTGGAGGTTTCAACACCCTGCTTCTTCCTCCTTCCCTCTGCTCCTGCGGCCGCGCCCTGATTAGTCAAACAGCCAGGGATTCAACCAGTCAGAGCGTCAAACACTTGCGGTAGTCTTGCTTGACCATCTGACGCTCTGACTATTTAACCACCACCCCTGTATTACCGCCCGCAGTACCATAAAGAACAGCAGGCTGCCCCACAGTCCCCAGTTCTCATAATGCCGGCCAACGAGCCAGTAGGCGAGCAGATAGCCAGCAAAGGCGAGTAGCATTGTTTGCCGCATGGCGTGGGCGGCCGTCAGGCCGATGTAGATGCCATCAAGCAAGTAACAGGGCGTCGCCAGGATGCAGAAAGCTACAACGATCGGCAGGTATTTAAGCGCTTCGGCCAGGGTAGCCTGGGCCGCGTCTTCGGGCGCGAAAAGCTCCAGAAGATGGCTATTCCCAAGACTGTATATAAGGGCGTAAATCACGGCCAGCCCCATCCCCCAAGCGAATAACAGCTTCAATAAACGCCGTAATTTTTCCGGCTGCCCGGCGCCATGATAACGGCCGACCAGGCTTTCTGCGGCAAAGGCGAAGCCATCGACACCGTAGCTCAACCAGTTGACCAGCTGCAATAGAATGACGTTGGCCGCCAGAACGGAAGTGCCTACGTCCAGCGCATTGGCGCGGTTGTAAAAGAAGGCAAAACTGAGGGTGAGGCAAAGCGTTCGAATAAAAATATCGCGGTTGATCGTAAGGAATTCTTTCAGGTCCGCCCCTTTCGTTCCTTCTTCCTTCCCCCCCTTCTTCTCTTCTTCCTTTCTTCCTTTTCCCAGGCTCGGCAGCAGGTGCAGAAGGGCGGCTTTTAGGGGCAATGCGTGCCGCCGGCATTCGTACCACAGCAAGCCCAGCCCGATGAGCAGGCCCAGGTACTGTGCCACCACCGTTCCCAGCGCGACGCCTTTGATGCCCCACCCCAGCGTCCGGACCAGGTAATAGCTCAGCACCATATTCACCACGTTAACGATCAGCGTCAGCACCAACGGGAAGGTGGCGTTCTGCCGGCCGAAGAACCAGCCAAAGAGGACCATTTGTAGCAGCGCCGCCGGCGCTGCCAGGATGCGGAGGTAGAAATAGTCGTCCACCAACTCAACCTGATCCGCCCGCAGGTTCAGCAGCCAATGAATCAATTCCGCAAAAGGATATTGCATCACCAGCAGGAACACCGCCAGCAACAAGGCCAGGCCTCCGGCCCGGGCCAGGCTGAGCATTTGGGCTTCTTCATCCTCTTTGCCGTAAGCCTGGGCGGTAATTCCGGTGGTGCTCATGCGTAGAAAGCCAAAGTTCCAATAGACGAAGTTCAACGCCATTGCCCCCAAGCCTACCGCTGCAATGTAGCGGCCACCAAGGCTGCCCATCAGGCTGGTATCGAAGCTCGACAGCAGCGGCACCGAGATGTTACTCAGAATGTTGGGGATGGCCAGGCGGAGGATCTCTCGGTTCATGGGTTCAGGGTTCAGGGTTCAGGGTTCAGGGTTCAGGGTTCAGGGTTCAGGGTTCAGGGTTCAGGGTTCAGGGTTCAGGGTTCAGGGAAGAAAATTGCCGAAGGCAATTCAGACAATTTTCTTCCGCGTTTTCTTTAAAAAATCGCCTTACCTCACGAACGAAGTGAGCTGCCTTGTGCGGTAGCTGCAACGCGCCGCAGGTGCTCTGCAACGGGCGCGTAAGCGACTTCTGCAACGTGCAACCTGAAGCGGGAGCGAAGCTACAGCCTAATATTTTAAGACAACATTATCAACCCAAACCCATCATTTTCTATTCAATACCCCGTACTTCGTTCCGCAAACAAACCAATTAGACTGATGAAAACATCTTCCCTCCCCTTCCTGCTTTTCCTCTGTATTGGCCTCCTGAGTTGGTCTTCCTGTGGTAAAGATGATGACCTCGTCATCGACACCCTAAATTACGACGGGCCAAATTTTACCGCTCCCACCAACGGTGAGGGCTTCACGACTTTTGCCGCCCGCTTCCCCGCCGGAGAAACCCAGGCATTTATCGGTCGAAAATTAGAAAAAATAAGCTTCTACCTGGAGCAAATTCCGTTTTCTACTGTTGTACTTGTTTATGCGGACAGTACAGATACCCGGATACCCGGCCGGGAATTATACTCCGTTAACCTCACCCAACGCATTCGGAACACTGGCTGGGTCGAGCACATACTCACCACGCCAATCGACATCACTGCCGACGGCCTCTGGCTTGCAGTAGAAACAGACCTCGACGCTGGTGACCAGGCAGTCGGCTGTGACCAGGGCGGCAACTACAATCCAAACGGAGACCGCCTACAAGTACCATCTGGCACCTGGACAAGCTTCAACGAAATCACTGGCAGCGAGACCATTAACTGGAACATCCGCGGCATTATTTCGGAGGAATAGACTTCCGAACGGGCTAAGAGCTAAGCAGTACTTCTGCCGACTTAAGCGAAGGTTAGCAATTTGAAGGACAAGCTCTTCTGGAAATCCTTCCTATCTTAGCCCTGCTTCCGCTACTCCATGAATATTAACATCACATCCTTCAGGTTTTCCCTCCTTCTGCTGCCGTTGCTGGCACTGACTTCCTGCCTCTCCGACTGGCGGGAAGCATCAGACCGCTACGAAGTAACGGGAGTAGACGTAAGCCACTACCAAGGTATCATCAATTGGGACTTGCTTGCTGCTGACGGACACGACTTCGCCTTCATCAAGGCCACCGAAGGCAAAGAATTAAAGGATGCGGCCTTTGCCGCCAACTGGCACCTGGCCGGACTTACCGGAATGCGGCGCGGGGCCTACCATTTTTTTCGCCCCGAAGTAAAGCCTGACATTCAGGCGAATAATTTTTTAACCACTGTCTCCTTAAGTCCGGGAGACTTCCCCCCAGTAATCGATGTGGAAAACCGGGGTAATCTTTCCGGCGCCCAACTCGTTAGTCGCGTAAAGCAACTAGCACTGATTATGGAGGCCCACTACGGCGTGAAGCCCATCATCTACACCGGACAAAATTTTTACAACCGTTTCCTGGCTGGTCAGTTTGATGGCCACCCCTTATGGCTAGCCCGTTATGACTTTGACGAGCCCGTCACGGTTTGCGGACGGACTTACAATTTCTGGCAGTACACTGACCGGGGGCAATTGCCCGGCGTCGTCGGAAATATTGATCGCAATGTCTTTTTCGGCACCCACCTTGACCTGGCCATGTTGTGTATTCCCCCAGCCATCACTTCGGCTTCGGAGGATTTGGCGCAGTTTGGGGAGTGATCTATCGGGTCAAATTTGGTGCATTGGCACAAAACGCGACAGCCCGTCATTCCTGCCTGCCGGCGGCCTACTTTTTGCTACGTGGCTACTCCGTGGTGGCCCATCAAAAGCGGCTAAAATGGCTTAAGTTTTAGCCCTTGCAACATTTTGTGATGCGTTAGCCCTGCGAAGGGCAGCGGATTCGGGGTCAGGATGCTTTGCGGGAGCAACTATCAGGAATTCGGAGCAGGAGCTCCTCGCCCAAAAGACGTAACCCTCGCGGCCAGAGGCCGACGTGGCCAGTCGCGCCCGGAGGTCGCTTCGTCCGGGGTCATTTCTTTGCACCTGCGGCCGCGCCCACTACACCTCCTCCGTCCCCGGAATAGCAAAAGTCCGCCCACTCAATCCATCGGTAAAAGCCCGCTTGGTTCCTGCATCGATGCGAAGTTGATCTGCCAGAAAATCAGCTAACAACAGGCCAATCGTGGGCGTTTCTACCAAGAAGCCATCGTGGCCATAATCCGAAGACATGACCTCCAATCGGCTGTTGGGAATGTAGCGACTAAGCAATGACTGCTCCTCCGTCGGAAACAATACATCTGTATCGATACTGATGATTAGGGTTGGCGCGGTGATCGTAGCCAGTGCCGCTGCCACTCCTCCCCTGCCACGTCCGAGGTTGTGCGTATCCATACTCCGGGTAAGGGCGTAGTAGCAGGTAGGAGCAAACCGTTGCCACAGTTTATATCCCTGATAGCGCTGGTAGCTGCTGGCCCGAAAGTCATCGATGTCTTCCGGGTTCGACTGATGCTGGGTCGCATAATAGGTTCGGTAATGGCGGTAAGAGAGGACGGCCATGGAGCGTGCGGCCTCCAAGCCCCGCCGCCCTGCTTGGGGCGCATCGGTGCCCAGCGTCTGGTCGGCCCGCAGGGCCATGCGCTGGCTCTCGTTAAAAGCAATCCCGTAAGGAGAAAAACGAGCATTAGTGGCCAGCAGGCAGAGCAGGTCGAAACGATCGGGTTGCAGGCAGGCCCATTCCCCCGCGTGTTGGCCACCCATGCTACCACCCATCAGCAGGCGAATGCGACGGATGCCCAGGTAATCGGCTATTAGGGCAAAAAACCGAGCATTATCCCGGGTTGTTACCAGCGGAAAATCAAGGTGGTAAGGCGTTCCGGTGTCCGGATTCGTTGACTTCGGACTGGTGCTGCCGTAACTACTTCCAAGAATATTAACACAAACGATGAAGTACTTTTTCGGATCAATGGTAAAGCCTTCTCCCACCAGCCCTGGCCACCAGTCTTCCGCATCGCTGTTTGCGGTAAGGGCGTGGCAGATCCAGATGACGTTATCACGGGCTTCGTTCAGCTGCCCATAAGTGTTGTAAGCAGCGGTTAGGGCAGGTAGCGTTTCACCGGATTCCAATTTAAAGGAATGGGATATGTGGAGGTATTTGGTCAAGTTATCGGGGTTTCGAGTGGTCGGGTTGTCAAGTTATCGGGTTATCCGATTGCTTCAGTAGGCTGGCCAGTAAATTGATCTGTCCCAGGTGGTAGATGTCGTGCTGAATCGCACCGTCAAGCATATGCCGCTTTAGATAGTAGTAATCCGGATGTACTTTTTCTTCGCCGGTCGAATAATCGAATTCCGCTACGGCCACCAACATTTGCTCCTTGGTTTCTGCTAGTTCCGCTAGCATTTCTGCTTTTGTCTTATTGGTATAATCGGGCCAGTCTTCCGGAGAATTCAGCTCAATTTTTGGCCGAGGTAACTTACGAAGGCGCGGGGCGGTATTCCGTCGCCAAGCCACCATATGGCCAATCAGTTGTGCAATCGTTCGATGACCAATGGCCCGATGAAAATCAGTTTCCTGAATCGGTTCCAGGCTTTCCTCTACGCCGCTGCCGAACATCGGCAGTTTGCCGTGCATGATGTGGTACTGTTCCTGAAAGTAGGCTGGCGTCATTAGTGAATAATAGAATAAGTGAATGGGAGAATAATAGAATGGAAAAATTTAAGAATTAAGCTATCAACTCATTCTCTCATTTCCCCATTCTCTTATTTGTTCCTTAAATCAGACCAAAAGCTTGCTCCAGATCATCCTTGATGTCTTCGATGTGCTCGATACCGACACTCAAGCGAAGCGCGTTTGGCAGTACTCCAGCAGCAAGTTGCTCATCGGCCGAAAGCTGCTGGTGGGTCGTAGCAGCCGGTTGAATGATCAGTGTTTTGGCATCTCCCACGTTGGCCAGGTGGCTGATCAGCTTGAGGTTATCGACTACTTTGGTTGCCGCAGCTTTGTCGCCTTTCACCTGGAAGCCAAGTACACCGCCGAAGCCGTTCGTCAGGTATTTTTTAGCGTTGGCGTGGCCTGGGTGATCAGGCAATCCAGCGTAGCTAACGGATTCCACCTTCGGATGCGATTCCAGCCATTCGGCCATCGCCTGAGCATTGTCGACCGTCCGCTGCACACGAAGTGAGAGTGTTTCCAATCCCTGGACGTGGAGCCATGCGTTAAACGGGCTGGCCGAAGGGCCGAAGTCACGCAATCCTTCTACCCGTGCACGGATGGCATAGGCAATATTTCCAAAGGGACCATCCTTACCGAATACGTCGTTGAACACGAGGCCATTATAGCCCGGGCTCGGATCGGTGAACTGTGGATACTTTCCGTTACCGAAATCAAAGGTGCCACCGTCTACGATCACACCACCAACGCTGGTACCATGACCACCAATCCATTTTGTAGCAGACTCGACCACGATGTCAGCACCATGCTTCAGCGGCTGGCAGAGGTAGCCACAAGCGCCGAAAGTGTTGTCTACGATAAGCGGCAGATCATGCGCTTTTGCCACAGCGCTCAACCCTTCAAAGTCGGGCACGAGGAAGCTGGGATTTGGCAGCGTTTCGGTGTAAATGGCTTTCGTCTTGTCATCGATCAGCTTGGCGAAGTCTGCAGGGTCGGTACTCTCCGCAAAGCGAACCTCGATGCCGATACGCTTAAAAGCCACCTTGAACTGGTTGTAAGTTCCACCGTAGAGATACGGACTGGAAACAATGTTTTCCCCCACCTGGGTGATGTTGTTGATGGCCAGGAATTGCGCGGCCTGGCCGGAAGCCGTTGCTACGGCAGCAACGCCACCTTCCAGTGCGGCGACCCGCTTTTCGAAGGCATCCGTCGTTGGATTCATGATCCGGGTATAGATGTTCCCAAACTCCTGCAGGGCAAAAAGCTTGGCGCCGTGCTCACTGTCGCGGAAAGTAAAGCTCGTCGTTTGGTATAAGGGTAAAGCGCGGCTGCGGGTCGTTTCATCGACTTCCTGGCCGGCGTGAAGTTGGAGAGTTTCAAATCTCATGTTATTGGAATTTTAAAAATTTATAAGAAGATTTTGCTTTGTATTTACCATTGAGACAGGGCATCTCCTGTCTTTACGGTAGGTTGTTTT
>JBLHRW010000093.1:0-13805 GCA_047626445.1 Neolewinella sp. | reverse complement strand
CCTCTCCCTCGGTCCCTCCCTGGGAGAGGGATGACCCTTCGACAGTAATTTTTAGCAAGCAGTGATGATTTTATCATTTTACAAAGACCGTTATAAATTAGGTTGATGAGAATCTGATCCGTCTCGTACAAAACCCAAATTTTTATCACCCCTAGTTCGAAGCAACCCAATACACCTAAAGCTCAATAGTCTGCTCCAACGTAGGGGCCACCCATTCCCCAAAGCCCTTTTCCTTCAGCGCGCTGCCGAAAGCTTCCATGCGATCGATGTCGCCGTGGACCAGGAATACCTTCTTACAAGTCTCCTGTTGGCCGGCAAGGAAGTCGATCATTTCGGAACGATCGCCGTGGGCACTGAAGCTGTCCATGATCACCACCTCGGCCCGTAGCTCGTGGTAGTCGCCGTAGAGTTTGAGGCCTTCGGCACCATCGCGCAGCTTTCCACCCGGTGTTCCCGGAGCGCAGTATCCGACGATGAAGATCGTGTTGTCTGGGTTACCCATCGTATTGCGCAAGTGGTGCTTACTGCGCCCGGCGTTCATCATGCCCGAGGCGGAGATGATGATGGCCGGTCCTTTGAGGTAGTTGAGGGCTTTGGACTCGGACACATTCTGGGTGTACGTCAATTCATTAAAGCCGAAAGGGTTATCGTCCGTCAGCATGTATTCCTGCAGCTCTGCATCGTAGCATTCGGGATGGGCGCCGAAAACGGTCGTGGCGTTGACGGCCAGCGGACTGTCGACAAACACCTTGATCTTCGGCAAACGACCAGCACTTTCCAACTGATCGAGCATGTGCACGATCTCCTGGGTTCGGCCCAGGCTGAAAGCCGGGATAAGCAGTTTACCCCGTTTCTCGACACAGGTATCCGTGATAATTTTCAGGAACCGTTCAATTTCATTAGGGGGCAAATCGTGCTCCCGGTCGCCGTAGGTCGATTCGCAGAGAATGTAATCGCAGGGCGGCATTGGTTGCGGGTCCCGGAGGATTGGCCGATTGGGCCGGCCGATGTCTCCGCTGAAGCCGATGGTTGTTGTGGTACCGTCGGCCCGTTTGATGCGCAGGGTGACGTTGGCGCTGCCCAGGATATGGCCGGCATCGCGGTACAGTACTTCCACGTCGGGGTGGATGCGTTCCCACAACTCGTAGGGCAGGCCGACGAAGCGATCCATGGCCGGTTTTACGTCGGCACGGGTGTATAAAGGCTGTTTGCCTTCTCCGAATTTGCCCCGTTTCTTATTGAAGTACTCCGCGTCCTTTTCTTGTATAAACGCAGAATCCAGCAGCATGATGGCGCACAAGCTGCGGGTGGCGTGGGTAGCGTAGATCTGGCCCTGGAAACCATCTTTTACCAGTTTGGGAATCCGGCCCGAATGGTCGATGTGCGCGTGAGAAAGCAGGAGACAATCGACACTTTCCGGTTTGAAAATAAAATGCTCGTTGAATTCCTTCATGGCTTTATTCCGTCCCTGGTACAGACCGCAGTCGAGTAATATCTTGTACCCGTCGTCGAGGGTAATCAGGTGAGCGGAGCCGGTCACTTCGCGAGCTGCGCCGCAGAATTGGATATTCATAGAGATAGAGCTTTGGGGTAAGGTACGAGATTCTAATTGTTAACTGCGATTCGTCTCCTCAGCTAAATCAAACATCGAGAATCGAGAATCATACTCCCTTAACCTTCCGCCGCGTCAGCAACATTCTCCCCCGCCGGCGTTTTTCGCCAAAGGTGTCCTCTGTTTGCTCCTGCCAAAAACCTTTGATCTTCGGATCCCACAAGTCTGCCTTGAAAATGATCTGGTACTGCCGGTTAAATTCCGGCATAATATCGTTGTTCGGATCACCGCCAAAGGAGGTTTCGATCAGCGTAATGGAGTAGTCGTTGTAGAGGTAGCCTTCCAGGTCCATACGCAATGTGGAGCCGTCGGGCAGTTGTACGTAGCTTCTGCCTTCTACTTTTCTGCCTTCCGTTTTCAGGTAAAGCTGGGTGGGTAGTTGCTTGTCGGAGTGGATCCCCCCCACCGACATGACCCCTTCCCAAGTACCATCAAGTGTACTTTGTGCGGGGAGCTGATTAGTAATGAAGCAGAGTAGTAAGGATAGGAGCAAAAGCTTAACAGCGGGCATAGCGGGGAGGTGAGGTAAAGAAGCCCTTTAAGGAAAACCTGAAGCAGCTTCGATTCGTAAAATACGTTTTTGGCCTGTTTTGGTGGATGAGGCAGCGGATTTTTAACGAAAAACTGGTGAATTTGGTTGTTTGGGGCGGTTTTGGGGTGGTTTTTGTGGCGTTGGGCGCGGTCGCGGGTGCAGGGGAAGCGATACAAGGAGCAAGGAAGGTAGCGTAGGAGCCGTAAAAACAACTTACGCCTTTTGACCGCCCTATTTTGCCCTCGCCGCCCTTAAAAATCATTTCCGTAACTGAGGCTATGCAAAGGATTTTTAAGCGCGGTGAGAACAAAAGCGTCAGGTCAAAAACCAGTAAGTTATTTATACGGCGTCCCTAAGTACCTCACTACGATTGAGCACACAGCTTTACTTTAATCACAAATACTAAGGCATAAAGCTAAATCCTAACAACCGCCGCCCAACCCCTACCTTAGCCCCATGCCCAACTGGCACGACACCCTCCTCAGCACCCTAACCCTCGGCACCGCCCGCCGAGACATCAGCACCGACCTCACCGAGTGGCTGAAGAAAAAGGATGCCCTGGACCCAACCGTTACGCCAGACACCTCCGAACAACTACTCACCGCCTGGGCCATCACCGAACGCCTGCAACGGCTACAACCGGGGCAACAAATTAACCTTAAGCCATCCGCAGCTCCGCCCGAAGAACGGGAACTGCCCGGCCCACGGCAAGCGCGTGCGCTGGAGTTAATTTTCCGGGGTACCTACCCTGCCTTAATCCCCGAAGCCGTGGCCATGCTCAACGCCAGGCAACAGGTACTTCCGCCACACCTCCTGCCTGAATTGCTGGAAGAAGCGACTAAGCAGTTGAATGACAAATCTGCCGCCGCCCTTCGCCTGATGCACGTAGGTGGCCTGCGGGCCTTGTGGCTGGCCCGGCAGCACCCGGACTGGTCCGTGCTAGATCCAGACCACGACATGGCCACTGCGTGGGCAGTAGAAGCCACCCCCGGCCGGCGTGCGCCGCTGCTGCGCCGCTGGCGTGCGGTTGATCCTGCAGCTGCCCGGGAAGGCTTAGCCGCCATCTGGCCAAAGCAATCTCCCAAAAACCAGGAAACGCTGCTGGCCAGTTTGCTGGTCGGGCTTAGTCAGGCGGACATTGAATGGCTGCGGGCCGGGCTGGGCCCTAAGCGGCGCGGCGTTCGCCGCGCGCTCCTACGCTTACTACTATTGGCCGGTGAGGAACAGGCCCATGACGACCTCCTTCGGGTAGCTACTGCCGCCTTCGATGCCGACGGCAAGTTTGTCAGTATTCTTGCCGACGACGACGCCAAGGCCATCGTCGATGCCTACGGCGGACTAAGCAAACAGGAGTCCGTCAGCGAATTCCTGCTGGCCAATTCCCCCCCGGCAACCCTACCGGAATTGATCGACAAACCACTACCTGAATTCTGGGCTTCCCTGACCAAAGCTCAGCTCCGTGCGGCGATAACGGCGATCAATGATTATCCGGACCTTCCGACAAAAGTAGACTTCATCAATTTTGCCCTCATGGCCAACCCCGAGCAGCTGCCCGTCAGTTTAGTCGCGGAGATCGCCGCCGACTTACCCCAGGAGGATTTCCTAACGATCTTCCACCAACTCCTAACGATAGAGCAAGCGGCCTTGCACCACAACGGGCTGGCACGTTTACTGACCCTCTCCCGCGAGGAACCCTGGTCGGAGCGCATCAGCAAAGCATTTATCCTGCAACTCGTCGGTACGCTACGTAACCTCACGCAGCTGCCGTTTGCGCTACAACGCGACCTTCAGTCGCACTGGAAACTCAGCATTCCCTTGTTATCTCCCACCATCTTTGGTTGGAGTCGTACCCACCTGCACAGCATGACGGAACGGGCGGATGAATTTGGGAAATTAGCTGCGGAGACTTTGCAGACTTTGGCTTTTCGGCGGGTGTTGTGGGAGGAGTAGTCTTTTATTCCACCCTAATCGACTCCTCCCCCACAAAAGGAATCCCCCCAGCAGTAACCCCCTCCACTCGAATCAAATAGTTCCCCGGCAAATCTCCGGTGAAGAACTCAAACTTGGCCCCTTTACCCTCGGTACGGATTACCGGAGCCCAGAAAAGCGTCGTCCGAAAATCTGGCCATCCTTCTCCTCCATCAGGCAAGGGATAAACGGGACTGTAAAACTCCCGGGCCTGGTAATAACCCGGATGCGTTATTTTCGTGACGCCAGGGTTTGGTCGTTTTATCTCTCCTGGGTTTTTCGACAGAAGCGAGATCACCATCCCTTTAGTGACGTACAGTTGAGCCATCAAACCTTCCAGAACATCAATTACCGCAATGTCAGCCGGGTTAATTTTTAGTACGGCAGCCTGGGTCATCACCCTACCGTCCAAAACTATACTCACCTTGGGTTCTCCCGATAAACTACCGTAGGTGATCCACTGACGACCATCTTTACGAATCAACCTTGCCCGGGGAACAATCAGGCTGATTTTTTCCAGAATTGTCCGTTTCTGAAAGCCGTCGAATTGAGGATCATCCGCTCTAAATTTCGGGGTAGTCCCAAAGTAGAATACCCCCTTCTCGTCGTACCGCCTTTCAATTTTCCGTTCCCGGAGTTGGGCACGGTTTAGTCCGGACCGGACCGTCACGGTTTTCAAGTCAATCGACCAAGGCGCAGAGCCAGGAGATATCAGGTCTTGGTTCCGGCCGACGGCGTAAGCGTATTCCTTGAGTGCCTCCGGGCGATAGATTCGGCTGGGGAAGCTAATGGTACCGTTAAACGCCAGCCGATTCAATTCCACCAGATGAATGTCAACGTACGTACTCCCGGTGCGCTCCAATATGCCCTGCTTTCGCTTCTTCTCACTACGTTCAGTATGCTTGCTGGCCTGAATCAAAATTTCAGTGGTGTCCTTAAAGTCAAAACCTGAGAAGGCGAAGATTCCGTCCGTTTCAGTTACCACATCCAATGAAGTAAAATATTCTGGAGACAGTACGTGCAGCTGCACGTCGGCCTGCACCGGTTGATCCCGTTCATACTTATTCACCTTCCCCGCTATCGTGAGGTGTTCCTCCGGCGGGTAAAAGAGTGCAGGCTGCTGATCGCTTAGTATGTCCTGCCAGCTGAATTTTCGCCAGCCGTGGGTCAATAACAGCAGGTCAAGTAGCGTGTTAGTCCGCACATCATCTGTTACAAAGTACTGCTGGATATTGTTGATCCGCCCCTTCAGATCGGATTGCAACATTAGGTAGTTCTGGATATTCAGGTTGTTAAGCCCCGGATCAATCAAATCACGCTGAAAAACACTTACCGACAGCACCGCAGGCACCAACGTATCATTGAGCACCGGGCGGAGAGTGAGTTCCACTTTCTCCCGTTTATCGAAAGTGGATTGGTTCACAGTGGTTTCAAGGCGCACCTTATTCTGTGGCTTTTTATTGAACACCAGTCGTTCGCCTACGGGACGTCCCTGGGAGTCAAACAAAGTCAGATGAAGTAAGCCAGCTGGTAGCTTGGCTTTCAGAAACGTAAAGGATTGTTTTCTTCCTTCCTCAAGCAGTTGATTGAAAAACAACTGTCCCCGGCAATGCCCCACCAGCCCGCAGCCTTTCAGGTCCGCGAGCATACCAGAAGTTACGGTAACCTGTATTTTATCCATTGCGCGAGACGATGCCTTCAACAGGTACCCCTGAGGCGAGGGAGCAGGTAGCGGAAAGATTTTCTCATTTCCCTTGTACTTGAATTTTACGGCGTATTTATCGTTGGCTACAGCATCGAGTCTTAACAATCCCATCCCTTCGTTCAGGGCCTTGACGCCGCCGATTTCCGCTCCCGCTTCGTCAAGCAACACGCCCGCCACCTGAATATTCTCGCCTTTATCATTCTGGGCCTTAAAGGCTATGGTTGTTGGCATACCAGTGATCCAGTGCCCTCCTTCCGGGAAAAATCTGACGCTAAAATCATCCTTGGCCTCTCCAACTGGGGCTTCCTGATTATCTACTGCGTCCAACAATCGGATTTCCTTCTGAAAACGGAATGCTTCTGCAAAATTACGCTGGTACTGGGTGTAAGCGCGGAGGACGTATGCCCCCGTAGTGTCTTTGCTATTCGTCCTGATGTCCAGGCTGGCCATCCCTTCTTCCACTTGTAGGGTAAAGGACGCAGCAATTTCACCGTTGGGTCGAATCCAGTCTACGTAGACTACGGGTGTAGCGTCGTAAAATCTATGCGTAGCACCGTCAACCAAAAACAAGCTACACCATACCGTCTCTCCGGGTGCGTAGTATGGTTTATCATGGCTGACGTAGAGTTTTTCCGACCGGTGAGTGGTCATGTAGTCTGCCAGTTTTTCACCGGCATCCTGCGCTGACAGGCAAGGAAAAAAAAGTACCAGCAACAAAGAGGTAGTAAGAAGACGATGCATACCAAAGGCTTAAACTTGGTTAGGTCTCTATTTTAAAGCACTGCAGCGCCAATCGTTCACCCGGCAGTTCTACCTGGTAGTTTGGCGGACAAACTTTCCTTCAAAACCAGCGATTGACCGTCAATAGCATCATTTTTGATCAGGCGCGGCCGCCGGTGCGAGGGAAGGGACGAAGGAGCAGGGCGGGATAAGTTAGCAACAGATGCTTTTCAGCTACCTGCCCAAGGCGCCTCTCCCCCGGCCCCTACTCCCCAGGAGAGGGGTGACCCAAGCATTATTGTTTTTAGGCAAGGGAATAGTCCTTAAACCTTTCTTTGCACCTGCGGCCGCGCCTTATAGACGGTCGCTGCGCTCCCTTGGTAGATTGGTAGACGCGCTACCACCCCCCTCCAGCACCACCGCCACCAAAGCCGCCACCACCAAAGCCGCCGAAGCCACCTCCGCCGCCGCCACCGAAGCCGCCACCGCCGCCACCAAAGCCACCGCCGCCACCACCTGGGAAGATGATGAAGCCGCCGCCTCTGCGCCGACGCCGCCGCACCTTTCTGGTAGGGTCGTCCATATCGTATGGTCCGTTGCGCCAGTAGCCACCATCCTCGTCATCATCGTCGTCACCGTTTTGGTTGCCGAAGTAAGAAATGAGGAAGAAGACCACAATGATCAGGCCGAAGATGAAGATCGGAGGGATACCATCACCACCACTCGCAGGAATGTCATCGGCGGAATATTCTCCTTTACCGAGTTCCATGATTCGCGTAGTAGCTTGGTCTATACCGACGTAAACCTTCCCCTGCCGGAAAGCAGGTTTCATAATCTGTTCGATCACGCGTTTGGCCAAGATGTCAGGAAGGAAGCCTTCGGCACCGTAGCCCGTCAGGATTTGAATGCGCCGTTCGTCGCGAGCGATGTAAACCATCACCCCGTTGTCGTTTTCTGAAGAGCCCCCCACTCCCCAGCCGTGGGCAATAGCAAGGGCCCGATCGAAGGCCGTTTCGCCCTGCAACGACGCTTCGGTAACGACCGCAATCTGGGTCGATGTTTCCAGTGCGTACTGCGTCAGTTTTTGGCGCAGCCGGTCCTGTTCTTGCCGGCTCATCATGCCCGCATAGTCATTGACCAGGTCATTGGTTTTCGCTGGGATAGCGGGCTGAGCAAAGAGTGGAAGGACCAGTAGCAGCGTAATGACCAGCGTAATACTACGCAGGAAGAGCGGCCGGATCATTTGATTGAGAATGGTATTGATAGTAGCTGATTTTAGTTGCTGCCGTAACTTATCGTATCCGGTAGCTCGTTAATGTCGTCTTCCTGGTAAGGGAAAAACTTTTTTAGCTTTTCTCCTACCTGGCCAATGGCCAATTCGAGACCACGAGCAAATTCTCCTTCACGGAAATGGCCTTGCATGAGGTCGCGTTCGCTTTCCCAAAAGTCTGCCGGCACGAATTTGTCGATGCCTTCGTCACCGATGATGGCAAACTCCCGACGGTCGACTTCCAGCAGGATCAGTATCCCATTTCGGTCAGCCGTTTTATTCATACCAAGCTGCTTAAAAATACGCTTGGCCACGTCGAGGGCAGGCGCGTCAGCGCCCACCTCCACGTGCACCCGTATCTCGCCCGAGGTGGCGAGTTCGGCTTGGCGGATGGCCTCCACGATGGTGGCCTCCTCGTCTTTGCTGAAGAATTTAACCATCGGCGTTTAAAATTTTACTTCAGGGGCATTGGCAGAACCAGCCTGTGCCTGAAATTGTGGCTTTTGGGAAAATCCAAAGACGGAAGCGAAGACCGTTCCAGGGAATCGACGCACCGATTTATTGAACGCCGTGGCCTGTTCGTTGAAACGCTTCCGAGAAGTACTGATGCGGTTCTCCGTACCTTCCAGCTGCACCTGCAGGTCACGGAAACCTTGAGTCGCCTGTAACTGCGGGTAGCTTTCTGCTGTTGCCAGCAGGCGGCCAAGGCCTGTGGAGAGTTGCCCCTGCGCTGCTTCGAATTGCTGCAGTTGTTCGGCGGTCATATTACTTGGATCGATGTTGATGGACGTCGCTTTTGCCCGAGCGTTAGTAACTGCCTCCAGGGTACTTTTTTCGAATTCTGCGGCGCCTTTTACTGTATTCACGAGGTTACCGATCAGGTCGGAACGACGCTGGTATTCGGTCTGTACGTCGGCCCATTTGAGTTCCACGTCCTCTTCACCATCGACGAAGCCGTTGTAGCTGCCGCAACCGGCGATAAGAAGAACTGCAAGTACGGCGATAACGATGCCGAGGGTACCAAATGATTTCATGGTTGAGTAGTTTTCGTTTTAAAGAAGTTCGCCAAAATAACGTTTGCGGCGGAAGAAAGGGAAGATTGTTCGTCGAGAATACGCTGTAGTCCGTCGGTTGTTCGCGCTTGATCGTTCAGAAAACTGCGAAACTCGAGCAAAACGTCCGCTTCACAGCGCTCCCGGAGCCATGCAAGACGCTGCGCTTCCCTTCGGGATTGCAGGAGGCCGGTAGCTAACATTTTGCTGGCATAGTCGGTTAGTTTTTCACGAACGCCAGGAAGGCCCTGGCCAGTGAGCGCGGAGATGGACACGATGTCGACGGTCCAATCATCGGGCCGGGCGGGGGCGAGGTGCAGCCCCTGGCGGAGTGCCATCGCCGTTTGCTTCACCGCATCGGGCAACCGGTCTGCTTTATTGACCGCAATGAGGTCGGCCAGTTCAAGAATACCTCGTTTGATGCCCTGGAGGTCGTCTCCGGCCGCAGGTTGGGCCAGCAGTAGGAAAGCATCCGTCATACCGTGTACCTGCCACTCTGCCTGGCCGACGCCGACGGTTTCCACGATGATGTAATCGTATCCGGCCGCTTCGCAAAGCAGGACTGCGGCCCGGCTGGCGGCTCCAACACCTCCCAGATGACCGCCAGTGGGACTGGGCCGGATGAATACGTTAGGATGCCTGGTAAGCTCCTCCATCCGGGTCTTGTCTCCAAGGATGCTGCCGCCACTGAGGCTGCTGCTGGGGTCAATGGCCAGAACCGCTAATTTGTGCCCTTGCCCGGCCACCTCCAGTCCATAGCTTTCGATAAAGGTCGACTTGCCAACTCCCGGAGTTCCGCTAATGCCCAAGCGGAAGGTCGGCGAAGCCGGAGGTGTTTTTTCCGCCAGGTCGATAAGCTCATCGGCCAGCTGGCGATCTGCCGGTTGGGCGCTCTCCAGGAGGGTAATGGCCTGGCCAAGGGCCCGGCGGTGATCTTGACTTCGTAACCGGGAAAAGATCGCGGTAGCCGACAACGGCCGCGGATCCGGCCGGTAGCGGAGGTTCGGATTGACGGCGGGGGCAGCGGATGTTTTCTTCTTTCCCAAAGTAATTCTTGTTAACAGTGCTTTAAGATAGCCCCTAAAGTTTTCTAAAACCGGGCTCGATACTCGGCCGAAGGAGAGCTGATGGCTTTCTTTGATAGAGTCCGGTCCCCGTTCAACTTCCGAATCGCTACTTACTTAACCGTAAACGCGAGTCTGCCCCGGAAAGCGCAGCGGGGCCGGACTTTATTTCTTGTCTTCTTCCTCTACGCGGTTACTGACACGGAAATAGTGCAAGGCACCAAGGAAAAGAACATTGAGCACGCCATAGATGAGGCTGGTGGTCAATGCCTCTCCCGACGATACATCATCCCACAACAGCTTATAGACAAAGTAGTATGCCGGGACGATCACTAGAAAAAGAACGGCGCAATAGCGCAGGGTACGTTGAAGACGTGGAGCAATCATTTGGAACTATTTAGCGGACAAGACTCAGGTAAAGAACCTTGCCTGGTTTCATCAATTAGGTTTCAGGTATTTCCTCAGGGCAAGAATTTGTGACTGACTCCCTACCGCAATAAAACTACCGCCAGGCCCCATGATGGTCTCTGGGGAAGGGTTCACGTCATGCTGCCCGCCAGATAATCGGTGACCAATAACATTAACGCCGGAATGGAGGCGCAAACCTAAATCACGCAGCGGTTTACCTTGTAGACTTTGGGGTAACTGGTCGTAACGAATTTCCTCGAAGCCAATGTCGCTGTCCAGTTCATTGGTAACGTAGCTGAAGAATTCTACTGCACCGGGTTTACTGATAATTGTAGCCATGTAAAACCCACCAATCTGTTCGGGCATAATGACGTGATTGGCACCGGCCTTTCGCAACTTTTGCCGGCTACGGGCCTGATGGGCCCGGCTTACGATTTGCAGTCTGGCGTTGAGCTCCTTTGCCGAGAGCACGATGAAGAGATTATCGGAATCATCGTTAAGTGCGGTGATCAGACTACTTGCCTTAGAGATTCCGGCTTCCACCAGTATTTCATCCCGGGTAGCGTCACCGACAACGTACAGCAGGTTTTCATTCTCGAATTCAGGAAGGCTGAACTTCTCTTCGTTCTCTTCGATGATGACAAACGGCCGTTTTTGCTGGATCAAATGGCGGACCACCTCCCGCCCATAACGACCGAAGCCACAGATGATGGTGTGGTTTTTGAGGGCATTGACTCGGTTCTGCATACGTTTATTTTCCATTTGTTCAAAAAGCTTTCCCTCAATAACGTAGAAAGAGAACGCTGCAAGAGCGTAAGCCACCACTCCGATATTAACAATGATCATGATGGAAATGAACAGCCTCCCCGCTGGCGTCAGGGGCTCCACCTCCCCAAACCCTACGGTGGAAATGGTGACCACCGACATGTAAAATGCATCGATGAACGAATAATCTTCGATGAAGATCAGACCGATGGTCTCCAACATCGTAGTCCCGAACAACAGCGCTACCGCTGTTCGTAAATCCAGGCCAACGGATTTAAGGCCAAGATCTTCCAAGGTATGAGGGAAGGAGCGCAGGTCAAGGTTATTTTTCGGATTGCCGGATATTCCTGGGGCTAAGTTACTACCTCTGGGGGTGACCAATCCGGGATAATCCCAGCCCGCCAGGGTAACTGCAAGTTCAAGGTAGAGGAATGGTATTCCGACCAGCAATGCCCGACGAAGGCTCAGATTGCACCGCCACAGACCGCAGCGAAGCTCAATCCTCAATCTTTATGCTACAACGAACTTGCGATTACCCTGACGTGGCCTCCCTCACAACCATGCGCTACGCGGCCACCTACGGCGGCCCCACAAGAGAGGCTTATTGAAAGCACCGCGCTTTTGTTACCATCAAAATGCGCGTAGGTCTTTATTTTAATTCTCCGGCCAGCTATTCCCGTCAAGTCTTGTACCTTAACCTGCACAAAAACCACCTTGTATGCATCGAAGACAATTCCTCCAAACCTCCCTTGCCGCTCCTGCGGTGCTGTCCACTGCACCTGCGCTCAGCGCCCAAAAGAACACGCCGCTGAAAAGCAAAATAAACGTTGCGATACTCGGTTGCGGCCTGCGCGGCCAATCCCATGTCAACCTTATGTTGCAACGGGAAGATTGTGTCGTTACTGCGATTACCGACATTGATCCGGAGATGGTACGTCGTACGAAAGCGATTTTCGAAAAGCACAACAAACCCCTACCTACCTTCTACACCGACGGACCGAAAGACTACCTTAACCTCCTGGAAAAAGAAGACCTCGATGCCGTGATCATTGCCAGCCCCTGGCGCTGGCATACCCCCATGGCCGTGGCGGCGATGCAAGCTGGCTTATACGTAGGCACAGAGGTTTGCGGCGCTTTTTCCATTGATGAATGCTGGGCGCTGGTACGCACCCATGAAGCCACCGGCAGCCACCTGTTCTTCCTCGAAAACGTCTGTTACCGGCGCGATGTAATGGCCGTCCTCAACATGGTCCGCCAAGGCATGTTCGGGGAGCTGCTCCACCTCGAAGGTGGTTACCAACACGACCTGCGTGGCGTGAAATTCAATGATGGTAAACAGCCCTATGGCGGTGGGGTGGAATTTGGCCCCAAAGCTTTCCACGAAGCTCGCTGGCGGACCGGCCACTCCGTTCACCGCAACGGCGACCTGTACCCAACCCACGGTGTTGGCCCAGTGGCTAACTACATCAACATCAACCGGGGGAATCGATTCGTCGGACTTACTTCGATGGCCTCAAAATCCCGCAGCTTGCACGAATACATCGTCAACCATCCGCAGGGCGGCCCCGACCACCCCAACGCGAAGGTTGAGTTTAAACTCGGTGATAAGGTGACGACCATGCTGTCCACGGCCAACGGAGAAACGGTGGTACTACACCACGACACGAACCTCCCCCGGCCTTACAGCCTGGGCTTCCGGGTGCAAGGCACGAAAGGCCTGTGGATGGACCTCAATAATTCCCTGCACATCGAAGGCGTCAGCGAAGCGCACCAGTGGGAAAAGACGGAGCGCTACTTCGAGAAGTACGACCACCCGCTTTGGGAAAAGATGGCAGACCAGGCCGTTGGCGCGGGACACGGCGGCATGGATTTTTTCCTGATCAACGCCTTCATCGAAGCCGCCAAGGCAAATGCGACTGCACCGATCGACGTATACGACGCCGCTACCTGGCTGGCCATTACGCCGCTTTCGGAACAAAGCGTAGCTCAGGGCGGTACCCTACAAAATTTCCCAGATTTCACCAACGGCAAATGGATGGACCGGAAGGTTGATTTTGCTATGGGGGAGTATTAGGATCGGGTTGTCAGGGTTTCGGGTTGCCTCCTCAATCTCGCTTAGAATTGCACGCTCCCGAACCACTCCTGCCGTCGCTGGGTAGTGCATATTACGGCACCTTTACCCCCCTCAAAACGGAACCTTTGACTCCCCTAAAAAGCCCCGACTGAAACGCCCAATGTGGAAAACGTTTCGGAAGCTTTGACCCCCCTCCTGGATTTACGGATAACGCGCGATTAACCTCCATCTTAGGGCTGCAAAAAAGCAGCCACGATGGGAGCAATCAAACGTATGGACCAGATCATTGACATCCTCACAATTTACCAGCGTACCCGCTCGATCAATGCTACCTTCAAAGCGGCGAAGTGCTCGCGCAATACGGTGCGTACCTACCTCCGCTTGGCCAATGCCCGGGACCCGGACCTGAGCGTCGTCCTGAAATTACTACCAGACGAGTTGCGGACAGTCTTCTATCCCAAAACCGCCGAAGAGCCACCCGATTGCAGCGCTATTTTGAAGGCCGGATCGACCACTGGGTAAAGGAGCTTCGCAAAGTTGGAGTTACCTTAAAATTGTTTTGGGAAGAGTACAAAGTACTGCACCACATGCCGCGCAACCATCAGGAGTGGCAACGGGCTCAGGGATTTACCGGC
>JBLHRW010000092.1:0-13823 GCA_047626445.1 Neolewinella sp. | reverse complement strand
ATCAAGGGCTAAATTCCAGATCGGACGCTCGCAGGTCAATTTGCAGCTTAGCTGCTTCGCATCAAAGCTACAAATCGACGCTACGAGGTCCTTGCCGCTCAAGACGAAGCAAAAGGTAGGACCCCGTAGCGTCCCTAGCGGTATAATCGCGAAGCAATTATGCAGCTAGGGTCCTGCTGGCGTCCGTTTCTGAGACGCTTTAGCCCTTGATTCGCGTTACTAGACTATCTGACTACTGGACTAAGTCTTCCTTTTCTTCTTCTTAGCCGCCGGGAATAAAATATTATTCAGGATCAACCGGTAGCCAGCACTGTTCGGGTGCAGGTTGAGGTCGGTTTCCGGATCGTTGACCAAGTGGCGGTAATCGGCAGGGTCATGGCCAGCATAGAAGCTGAAGAAGCCTTCGCCAAAATTTCCATGCAGGTAGCGAGCTTCATCAGCCGCTTTGTTTTCGCCCAGGATCAGTACACTGGATTTGATGTGCTCCTTACGGAAGGCCGTAGTTTGCCCCATAAAGCCCTTCACGGTCTTGGTATGGTTTTGAGTGAGCATCGTTGGTACCGGATCCCACTTAGCGCTGAATTCAAACAGAGAAAAATAATCCTCTTTCTCCCCAACGCGGCGGGGGTTGTGGTCAATACTACTGAACTCATACTCCAACGGGTTTCGCTGGAGTTTGAAATTCTCGAAGGCAAAGGTTTTACTAAAATCAAGCTTCTGCTGGGCATTCGGGTCGATCGGATCGCCGTCATAGTACTGGGCACAGATGTCGACCCCTTCAGCGGCCAGCGCAATGTCGTAGCTGTCCGTTGCGGAACACATGGCAAACATAAAGCCGCCACCGCCCACAAATTCGCGGACTTTCTTCACCACACCAAGTTTCAGCTGACTCACCTTCTCGTAGCCATTTTTTGCCGCCAATGCTTCCTGATACTCCACCTGTCGGCGGTACCAGGGAGCCGTGTGAAAATTGCGGTAAAATCGGCCAAACTGCCCGGTAAAGTCTTCATGGTGCAGGTGCAGCCAGTCGTATTCGGCCAGCCTATCACCAAGGACTTCGTTATCGTAGACCGTTTCGTAAGGGATTTCAGCATACTCGAGTACCAGCGTTACCGCATCGTCCCAGGGTTGTACTTTGGTGCCTTTTTTGAAGTTGTACTCCGGGGTATAAACGGCAATTTTTGGTGCCTTTTCAAGCTTCATCGCATCCATGTTCTTCTCCGGGTTGGCGATGTCGGCCAGGATAGCGTTGAACTTTGCGTCCGGAATCACCTCATACGTTACGCCCCGGGTCAGGCACTCGCGCTCAAAAGCACGACTGTGGGTAAAGGCAAAACTTCCACCCCGGTAATTGAGCAACCACCAAGCATCCACCTGACTATTGAGCACCCAGTAGGCGATGCCGTAGGCTTTGAGGTGGTCGGATTGCTTTTCATCCATCGGGATGAGCATGGTGCTTGCTTGCAGCGCGACGCTGCTGCACAGCAGCAGCAGGATAAAGGACAGTTTACTTAATGACATATTTGGGGCGGTAAGAATTCTTGTAGGGTAAAGATAACGTTTGGGGGAAGCAAATAGTGCTGTAGTCAGAGAGTCAAACAGTCCGTTAGTCAAACAGTTGAGCAAGCCCGGCCGCAGGTGCAAGCTTGGGAACTAGGAACTAGAAACTAGAGAACTGGTCTCCTAGTTCCCAAGCTCCTAGCTTCTAGACACTGCACCTCCGGCCGCGCCCAATGCACACAATTTGTGTCATCAGCCAAAAACACCTACATTTGTCAATATCTTCCACTCACCGGCCATGAAGAAAAAACAAAAGGTTAACCGCAAGTACAATTTCCCTGACGCTGATCTTTATCAGATGTGCATGGACGCCATTCGGCTGGCCAAACGTGACCTGGCCAGGTTCAAGGGCTACGAATACGACGGGCGCCGCCTGAAGGGTTTCCATGACCGGTGCCAGAAGTTCATGTCCGTCCCAGACGATGATGAGCTGCTCGGCGATCAGATGGTCGTAACCGACAAGAAGTACGAAGCCTCCGAAAAAGTCAGGCACGCCATCCGCAGCATCATGACCCGGGTGCGCATGGTCTTCAGCAACCGGACTGGCCGCTACCGTAAGTTCGGCACCGCCAAAATCGGCGACATGACCGACGCTCAACTCCTCTTTTGCGGCCGCCGCGTCATCCGCGTTGCCCGTGTCCAGTGGGATTTCCTGGCAGATACCGGCCTCAATGAAAGTCACCTAAAAAAACTGGCCGACGCCTGCCAGAAATTCGAGACTTCCATGAACGTGCAACAAGACAAAGTCGCCGATCGCGACATTGCCGTCGAAAACCGCATCGACATCGGTAATGTCCTCTACGACGAGGTGATCAAGGTCTGTGACATCGGCAAAGACATCTGGGCCGAAACTGACCGGACGAAGTATGATGCTTATTGCATCTATGACTCTAATAATGAGCAGAAGCTTATCGCGAAGAAGTAGACGGCCGCTGCGCGGCCTTGGTAGGTGTTCGCTTCGCTCACTCGGTAGATTAATAGAGGGTAGGCTACCGCACGGCTTTGCTCGCTGCGATCGTAGCAGAAATGAAGCTTCAAACGAACGAAGTGAGCTTCCTAATACGGTAGCCTATCAGTCTACAAGCGCGTAGCGCGTTCTACCAAGATGCGTAGCATCGTATACCAAGCTAAGGAACGCGAATTAGCGTCTATAATTTATCCAGTAGCTTCACCATCGGCTTAATGGCCGCCTCCCATATATCGTAGCCCGCGGCGTTAAGGTGGAGGTTGTCCCCGATAAAAATATCGTCCCTCACCGCTCCATTCTCCTGTAAAGATGGTGTCCAGACATCAACATAATAGGTATTTTTATTTTTGCCCGCGAAGGAACGAAGCCGGGCATTCGCGGCTTCATATTGTGTCTTCAATTCCCACCGTGCCAGGCTGGGCTTGGGTGAAATGAAGACCACCGGGACATCCCCCCCTAAGTTTTTAGCGATCATCTTCCTAAGCTTTTTAGCAGATTTGAGCACTTCTTTCGGCGTATCTCCTACAGAAATATCGTTGTCTCCCTCGTACACGAACACCGCTTTGGGTTGGTAGGGGTAGATGACGCGGTCGGCGTAGTAGATGAGGTCATTAAAGGTCGATCCGCCGAACCCCCGGTTAATCACCTCGTGGCCTGCCAGGTCTTTGCCCATTGTCTCCCATTTAACAATGGAGGAACTGCCTACGAACAAGATGGCATCAGTGGGCGGTTGCTCCTTGCTATCTACAATTTCAAATTTTTGAATGGTGGACGCCCAACGGGCTGGCCCCTGAGTGTTCTGGGCGGATAAATGGAAGCTATTAATCAGTAGGAGCAAGATTACGATGCGCATAAGGAGTCATTTAAGGATGGCAAGTTAGGACATATGAGATAATGGTTTTCCATACTAGGTCACGGAGCGTGTATAACAAATTGCAGGGTTCCAATAATTTTGCCGCCAGAGACGTCTCCCCTCTCCTAGGAGGCCGGGGGAGAAGGAGATAGATCACCTGAAACCTGCAATTTGTTCTACTCACGGATCACGGACATCACCAAAGCAACCGTTTCCCCGTCCTATCTTGCGGCCGTGCTCCTATTTCTCGCCATTATTGTCCTATTTACCACGCTGGTCACCGAATTAGCCGCCCGCCGGGGATGGCTCCCCTATTGGCTAACGCGGAAAATTTTGCACGTCATTGCAGTAAGCGCCTGCGCCATTGCCACCCTGCACGTTGAGCGAGAACTGTTGACTTGGATCGTAGCCAGTGCCGAAGTGTTGCTGCTGGTCCTGATTTTCACCAATCAACTCATGCGGGAGGAGTCCGGCAGGCGGGCGTGGGGAATCATCTGGTTTCCGCTGGCGTTCCTGGCATTGCTCATCAGCGGAGTCCCTCGTCCTATTATAGCTTTCTCCATGTGGGTCCTGGCGCTTTGCGACCCCGCCGCCACCATTGCGGGTAAGCTCTTCGCCCGCACGACTTACAACCTGACTGGAGACCAAAAATCTATCGTTGGCAATCTCGCCTTCGGATTGGTCTTCCTGTTGCTGGCGCTTCTGTTCACGGTGCCAACACAGCTTTCTGAAGCAGCGGATGCCCCGCGCCATTTACTCTCCGTCGTTCAGCTCATCGGCTGGCCGGGTATTTTTGGCATGGCAATAATCCTGACTGCGGGAGAAAGCCTCGGTTCTAAAGGGCTGGATAACCTGATCGTCCCCCTCCTGGCCGCCTGGCTGTGGTACGGCGTAGACGCCGGCCAGTACACCCTACTACTACCCTTAATTTTAGGAGCCGCGCTGTTTTCGTGGAGAATGGTACAACGACACAGCCTGACGTCAGGTGGTGCCCTCACCGCTTCTCTTCTGGGCATTTTCGTCGTAATCGGCAGCCACTCCTTTCTCTGGCTGCTACCGCTCTTTCTGTTCCTCTTGTCCAGTTCTCTCATCGGTCGACTGTTCCCAGTGACAACGCTTGCCGGAGACGCGAAGCAAAAGCAGCCTAGGGATGCTACACAGGTATTGGCTAATGGTGCCATCTACGGATGGTATGCCCTCAGCCTTGATTCGTCCGGTTCAGGCTTCCGGTGTTTTGGAGCACCAATAGAATATATGTTGCTCCTCACTGCGGCTATCGCAACTGCTGACACCTGGTCCTCCGAAGTTGGTCAATACTTCAGGTGGCCCACCTATGATCTGGTGAAATGGCGACGAGTCCCAACCGGATTAAGCGGAGGTGTAAGCTTGCCAGGCACCCTTGCCGGATTGGCTGGTGCAGCCTTTCTCATGGGTACCTGCTGGTGGCTATTGCCCTATCCTAATACTGGCGATATTCTGCTGATCATGTTGGGTGGATTTTGTGGAATGTTGATCGACAGCGTCCTTGGTTCCCTCTTCCAGGCAAAATATTGCAACCTCAAAACCGGAGCCTTATCCGACACTCATGGGCCCAATACCGAGCTCGCTAGTGGCTTCAAATGGGTAACAAATGATTTAGTGAATTTTATAGCCATTTTGGTGGGGACATGGTTTTTTCAATACGTCATTCTAATGTTTTAAATAACAGGCATTCGATAGTATCCTAATCTTCCAGAAGCTTATATTCTAGGGCTATCCGAACCAGCCCCGCAGTATTGCGCGCGCCAAGCTTAGAAAGAATGTTGCGCCGGTGCGTCTCTACGGTCCCGAAACTAATGAACAGTTTATCGGCAATTTCCTGGGTGGTATGTTCGTCTACGATCAAGCCCAGTACCTCTTTTTCCCGCCGGCTCAACCGTGGAAAAGGGCTATTCCGCACCGTCTTTTCTCCCCGGCTCGTCCCCTCGATCAGCATATCGTTGATCTCTTCACTAAAGTAACGTTTCCCCTGCCGTACTTTCTCCAGGGCCTTGAGCACCTCGTCTTTGCCGGCATTTTTGTGCAGATAGCCGCTCGCTCCGTTTTTTATCATGAGCCGCACCAAACTCATTTCACTGACCATGGACAGGCCAATTACGGCCACCGAGGGATAATCTCGCTTCACCATTTTGCAAAGTTCTACGCCATTAATATCGGGCATATGGATGTCCATCAATACCGTATTTATCGCTTCGCCCTGCTGGAGTGCAGAGAGCAACTGGTCGCCGTTTTGGTACAAGCCCGTCAGGCTTAATTCAGGGGCATTCCGAAGCATGAGCTCGAGGCCCTGAAGGACAATGGAGTGATCATCAACAATGGCTAGGTGGGTCATAGTGGTAGTGTTAAGGTGACGGTCGTGCCGTGGCCGGGGCTGCTGTCATACTGAATATGTCCGCGGAGATAGGCGACGCGGCTGTCAATATTTCCCAGGCCAATGCCGTTTTTTGTAGCGCGTACATAATCAGCATTAAAGCCTTTGCCATCGTCTTCGACGGTGAGCAGCAACTGATTTGGCTGATCGAGTAGTTGGATGAAAAGTTTTTCTGCGTCGGCGTGTTTTACCACGTTGTGGGTAAGCTCCTGCAGGATGCGAAGCAGCATGGCCTGGCCGTCTTCATCCAGCCGCAGCTCAGGTTGCCCGATGATCTCCAATTCTGTATCTAACCCTCGTTGGTTCAGTTGGGAGACGATGTCTCTTACGGAGCCGGACAGTCCGGACAAGGCCAGGGTTTGCGGCATCATATTATGGGCAATCCGGCGCACTTCGGTGCAGGCACGATCGATCAACTGGTTGGAGGTTGCGGCGGTTGGCGCCTCGGCCGAGAGACGGGATTTCACCGTTGCCAGCAGCCCACCGAGGCCGTCGTGCAGGTCTTTGGCCACACGCTTTCGTTCTACCTCCTGCCCTTCGATCATTGCCCGAAGGCCGTTAAGTTCGGCTTGCCGGCTAAAGGTCTCCATCTCCGCTTTTCTTTCCAACTCTAGCCGCAGGGCCTCGCTCCGCTGTATGTTCAGGCGCGAACGCAGGAGCAACCAAATCCCCGTTGCGAGCAAACCTAGGCAGGCCAGCCCAAGCCCCATCACTTGTTGCCGTTGCTGCTGGCGAGCGATGGTTAGTTCCTGCCTTGCGATCTCTGCCTCCCGCAGCTTGGCCTGAAAATTATTGACGGTTTCCTGGTAGGTATCCAGTCGCTTTTTCTCGTATACGTCATCTATGGCCTGGGCAAACACCGCAAAATGAGCGGAGGCCTCTTCCTCCCGGTCAAGCAGCCGGTAGGTGTGTCCGAAAGAACGTTCATAATTCGTCAGCAGGCTGTTGATTCCTGAAGTTTTGGCCAGCGGATAACCTTCCCGGAGGTAAGTAAGGGAGGCACCGGCGTCCTGGTTGTTCCTGGCCAGATCGGCCAGGACAAGGAGGGCGTTGGCCCGAATATAATCCTCCACCTCTACTTCGGGCAAGGCCAGGGCAGCCTTGATGGTTCGTTCGGCCAAGTCAAATTCTTCTCGCTCGTAATACGCCACTCCCCGGCTTAGTTCCACGCCGGCGACCTCCCCTCCCCGGTCAACGGACCGGTACAGGGCCGATGCCCGGTCAAAATCCATTAACGCAGCCTCCACCTGGTCTAACGCCAGCCGAACCCGACCAAGGTTGAGCAAGGTATTAGCGATCCCGAGGGTATCCGCATTCTCTTCCTTGAGCCTTAAGGCACTTTCATAGGTTCGTAGGGCCGATCGGTTCCGGCCAAGCCGCTTAAAGAGCACCCCCAGATTATTCAATATTTTGGGCAAGTCCCGGTCATAGCCACTTTCGATAGCCAGTTCATACGCGCGGGAAAAATACCCAGCGGCCTCATCGTGTTTTTCGTGTAATGTATAATAGGTTCCGAGGTTCACAAGAATACCGACCCCGACACGCGGATCCTTGGCGGGGTTGCCAAGTGTTGTTAAGGCGAGTTCGTTGTAGTGTTTAGAGGAGTCGTGAGAATTATTCAGCCAGTGCAAGGTCCCGACCGTCCGGTAACCAAGGGCAGCCCAGCTGGTTTGTTGGCGTGTCGTCGCTCGGCTGGCGAGGTCACGGGCGTTTTGCATAGCGGCAGCCGGGGCTTTTCTCAAATTGACCCTGACCAGCGCATACAATGCTTCCAGGTCCGCCGTGTCATTGGCCGGCTGGGCAACTACGGCCCTTAAGCTGTCTGCTTGCCCGGACACCGTTCCTTGTGCAATCAAACAGCCCAGCAGGCAAACCAGAATATGATGATGGAAGCGCATGGTGGTACTACCTTAAATGAGTAAAGACAAAAGTTAGCTTTTTTTTCCGTGGCGGCCTCCCGGAAAGACGGGGTATTCGTTTTCTATATGAATTCATAGAGGTGGTAAGTTGCAGGTTGCAGGTTGCAGGTTGCAGGTTGCAAGTTGCAAGTTGCAGGTTGCAGGTTGCAAGTTGCAAGTTGCAGGTTGCAAGTTGCAGGTTGCAAGCCTATGATTGTTGTAAACGAAGCCATATGGCCACACTAATAATTTTCAGCAGGCCACTTGTCCAACCAAAAAGAAAGCACTACCTTTGCGGGCCGCAAGAAGCGAGTTCAAAAATAATTACAGCCATGGACGCTATTTCCTTCATTCACGAGCAAGTCAGCAACAAGACTGAACTGCCGGCCTTTCGCGCCGGAGACACCGTCGTTGTAGACTACAGAATTACCGAGGGCGAGAAGTCCCGGATCCAGCAATTCCGTGGTGACGTAATCCAAATTAAAGGCATAGGCCTCACCAAGACCTTCACGGTTCGCAAGATATCCAATGGTATTGGTGTTGAGCGTATCTTCCCATTGTCTTCTCCTGCCATCGACGGCATCACCATCGTCAAGCACGGTAAAGTTCGTCGTAGCCGCCTGTTCTACCTGCGTGACCGCGTTGGTAAGAAGGCTCGTATCAAGGAGCGTCGTATCAAGTAAACTTGTTCGCTCTCCTGCTTGCGGGAAAGTAAACAGTAGTGGCACCGTCGCTCTCGGTAACCCGATCATTCCCCCGTGGAGTGGTCGGGTTACCGTGTTTTGGGTATGGAGATAATGTGAACATAAAAGAAGGAGAGAATGCCCGTCGGTAGGCACCCTTCCCATCGATAGAAGTGACCTCTTGACTAGCAAAAAAATCAAGCGTTTCCCTCGACTGCCTCGTCGGGGACACGGAACTGAAGTTGGATCAGAATACACGCTCGCACCTATTTTTTCTAATCGATAATGTGGTGCAGAACTTCAAGGTCAAGAGGGCTTATCCTTGTTAGCTCAGGTAGGCAGAGTAGAGGTTCTTTCCCAACCTCTTATTTCAATACGCCCTTTTTCATCATCGTAAGGTGAGACTTCTACCTGAACATATTCCCCCAGTTGGATATCATACGCTAAACGTGATTTCGTTTTACTGGACAAAGAACAAATGACTTCTCCATAATCTTCTGTCAAGACTCGATGATCTCGATCATTGAGCATTTCAAGAACAACTCCTTTTGTCATTTTCCTCATGACTTTACTTTAACCAATGACAGCTCCCAACTGATCCTTTCTTAAACTGAGCCCTCGATGCGAAGAAGGTTGTTTGCTTGGTGTAGTCCACGCCCTACCCCACCTACAAAGCGACTATCTGACTCCTAGACTATTCTTCCCGCAAAAGCCGCCGGATAATCTTACCCACGTTACTCTTAGGCAGGTCGTCCCGAAACTCAATGGCCTTGGGCACTTTATAACCCGTCAGGTTTTCCCTTGCAAAGGCGACCACTTCCGCTTCGGTAAGTGATTTATCCTTTTTAACGATAAAGACTTTCACCACTTCACCAGATCTTTCACTTGGGATACCGATGGCAGCAACTTCCAGGACCTTCGGATGGCCGGCAATCACCTCTTCCACCTCGTTGGGGAATACGTTGAAGCCAGAGACCAGGATCATATCCTTCTTGCGGTCTACGATGCGGAAGAAGCCGTCTTCGCTCATTACACCGATGTCTCCAGTACGGAGCCAACCATCGATCATCACCTCAGCGGTCGCTTCGGGGCGGTTCAGGTAGCCTTTCATCACTTGTGGGCCTTTAATCTGAATTTCTCCGCGCTCCTCTGGAGTCGCCAGTCGGTTTTCGTCCTCATTCCAGACCCGCATCAGGGTACTGGGCAGTGGCACACCAATGGTACCGATACGGAGGGTATCGTTCAGCGGGTTCATGCTGGCAGAGGGACTGCTTTCGGTCAGGCCGTAGCCTTCGCTGAGGGGAACCCCAGTGAGTTTCTGCCAGGCTTCGGCGACCGCGCGTTGTACGGCCATTCCGCCGCCAACGGCAATCTCGAGGTGACGGAAATCCAGTGCTTTGAAACCTGGGTTATTAAGCATGGCATTGTACAAGGTATTCACGCCGGTGAGTCCGGCGATCTTGTTGTCCTTGAAGGCTCCGACCACTGTTTTGAGGTCGCGCGGGTTGGTGATCAGCACATTACAGACGCCGTGCGCGAAGATGGCTACGGCATTGACAGTGAAGGCAAAGATGTGGTACAAGGGCAGCGGGCAAAGCATCCGGCCATCGCCGCCTTCTTCCAATTTTCGGGTCATCCAGGCTTTGGATTGTAAAGCATTGGCGACCAGGTTACCATTGGTCAGCATGGCTCCTTTGGAGACACCGGTTGTGCCGCCGGTGTACTGCAGGGCGATGGTATCATCCCGCTGGCCAGTAAATTCAGGCAGTTTATGTTTAGCGCCTTCCGACAGTGCGGTTTTGAAAGTTACGGCACCGGGCAAGTTATACTGGGGTACCATCTTCTTAACCTTGCGTACCACAAAGTTGGTGATGGCGCCTTTGACCGTGCCAAGTAGTTCGCCGATAGAGGTGGTGATAACAGTCTTGATCCCCGTCTCACCGATGATCCCTTCCAGGCTGTGGGCGAAATTCTCGCAGATAACCACCGCCGTTACTTCCGCATCATTGAACTGGTGCTTCATTTCCCGTTTCGTGTACAACGGGTTGGTATTAACGATAACCAGTCCGGCCTTGAGCAATCCGTACAAGGCAACGGGATATTGCAGCAGGTTGGGCATCATCAACGCTACCCGGTCTCCGGGTTGCAGACCACGGTAATGCAGGTAGGCACCGAAAGCCGTACTCAGCCGGTCCAGCTCGGCGTAAGTCATTTCCTTACCCATACAAGAGTAGGCCGGCCGTTTAGCAAATTTCTTCAGGGCCTCCCCCAGGAGGCCTTTGAGGGTGGTAAAGGCTTCCGTATCAATATTTGCGGGAATTCCGGAAGGATACTGGGCTAGCCAAGGGCGCTGATCGGCGGACATAGTCTATTTTTTTAAGCTTACTTTACTGCGCAAAGTACGAAAAGTAAGGGAAAATCAGGGCGCAAAGAAAGAAAGGTGTGAAAGTAAAACGCTCTTACATTCCACACTGATTCCTGAGCTGCTTTTCGGGCGTGGCCATCGCAGATGGCGTTTATACTGAGCGTAGTCAAAGCACCGGTGCTAAGTAAGGAATTAAAGGAGCAAGGAGGTAAAGGGCCGTACCTGTTTTACCCCCCTTGCTCTTTTACTGTTCCCTGTACCTTGGTAGACGCTGCGCTTGGTAAAATCGTAGCGGGTAGGCTACCGCGCGCCTCCGCCTGGATAATGACAGCGGCGGGGATACACACTAATTTATTCGCCTGGAAGAACCCATACCTGGCTCCAGGTCCTTAAACCAAAGCAACCCTGGCCGGAGAGATTCCGGCCAGGGCTGCTAAATCATTACAAAGCTATTTTACACGACCAGCATCGCATCACCGTAAGCAAAGAAGCGGTACTTTTCCTTCTGGGCGACGGCGTATGCCTCCAGAATCAGATCAATACCACCAAACGCACAGGTAGTAATGAATAGGCTGCTCTTCGGAAGGTGGAAGTTGGTCAGCAAGTGATCCGGGATGTGGAAGTCGTAGGGCGGGAAGATGAATTTATTGGTCCATCCTTCGTTGGGCGCCAGCAGGCGCTCGGCACTGACGCTGTTTTCACAAGCACGGATGGCGGTGGTGCCAACTGCAAGGACTTTGCCACCGTTGACTTTGGTCGCATTGACGATGTCGCAGGCATCCTGCTCCACCCGGAAGTATTCTGCATCCATTTTATGTTTGGAGAGGTCTTCTACTTCAATGTCGCGGAAGGTTCCCAGGCCAAGGTGCAGGGTGATGTCTGCTTTCTTCACTCCTTTGAGCTCCATGCGCATCAGGGTTTCCCGACTGAAGTGGAGGCCGGCAGTAGGAGCCGCTACGGCACCTACCTCGCTGGCGAAAACCGTTTGGTAGCGCTCTGCATCGCGGGCGTCGGCCTCACGTTCCAGCAGCTTAGGCAACGGGGTATTACCGAGGCTGTGAAGTTCCTTAAGGAATTCGTCGTTCGGGCCGTCGAAAAGGAAGCGGATGGTACGTCCACGGCTGGTTGTATTGTCTACTACTTCAGCCACGAGGCGGGTGACGCCACGCTTATCATTGAAATAGAGTTTATTTCCAACCCTAATCTTACGGGCAGGATCCACCAGCACGTCCCAAAGACGAGCCTGGCTGTTGAGTTCACGCAGGAGGAAAACCTCAATCCGAGCTTGGGTCTTCTCCTTCAATCCATAGAGGCGAGCTGGAAAGACCTTTGTGTTGTTGAAGACCAAGGTATCTCCTTCGTCGTAGTAATCGAGTAGGTCGGTAAACATCTTGTGCTCGATCTCACCAGTTGCCCGGTTAACGATCATCAGCCGGCTGTCATCCCTACGCTTACTAGGCGTTTTAGCGATGAGCTTTTCGTTTAATTCGAACTTAAATTGTGACAGCTTTGTCCTCATTCCCGGTACTAATTTTGATGTCCTGTTAATTACGAAACAGCGTGCAAAGGTAGGGGTATTTTCAGAAACCGTATAATGCCCCACTTTAGAGAAGCCGTTCGACGAACGAAAGTTGATTCTCCTGCCCAAAAAATCGTGCGTTTGTCCATCATTCCCTGCCTTTAGTCTATGTCGGCGGGCCTTACCGGGGTGTTTTAGTACCTTTATCAGCCCAATACTTCTGCATGCTATTTCTCAAAGTTTTCTCCGAAAGTATCCGTCAAGCCCTTGCTCAGCTCGTTGGCAATAAGCTCAGGACTTTCCTCTCTCTGCTCGGTATATCTATCGGCATTTTCTGTATCATAGGTGTTCTCTCTGCCGTCGAATCGCTAGAAGATAGTGTGCAAGGCAGCTTCGCCAAACTGGGCGAAGACGTGGTTTACGTAGATAAATGGCCATGGAAAGACAACAGTGGTGACTGGTGGGAGTATTTCCAGCGCCCTCACCCTGACCACGACGATTATGAAAGGTTAAAGGAGCGCATGCCGACGGCCTCCGTCATCAACTATTCTACCGAAGTGGGACGGAAGGTAGTTAAGTACAGCCGCTCAGCAGTGGAGGGTGCCTCAGTACTAGTCACGACCTACGAACTGGATCGAATGTACAACGTCGATATCCAGCGGGGCCGTTACTGGACGCCCTCAGAATACTCCTCCGGCGCAGACAAGGCCATTATCGGCCATGAGGTGGCGGCAGAACTATTTGGCGCAATCGAGCCGGTAGGAAAAACCATGAAGATGAGCGGCCGTAAGTATGAGGTAATCGGCGTCTTCGACAAAACAGGTGGTGACCTTATCAACATCATTGACTACGACTACACCGTCGCCATCACTTATACTAATGCGTCGCGCTTCATGAACCTGAAGAACAGTAGGCGCTTCGGCGGCCGCCTGGCCGTTAAAGCTAAAGAAGGCGTTCCCTTGCTGCGGCTTGAAGACGACATCCGGGGTATTTTGCGCTCCGGTCGCGGCCTCAGGCCACGCGAGGAGGACAATTTCTCCCTCAACCAACTCACCATGATCGCCGACTCCATCGGCGGCTTTTTCGGTGTTCTTAATTTGGTCGGTGGCCTCATCGGCATCTTCTCCATGGTCGTAGGTGCCATCAGCGTGGCCAACATCATGTTCGTATCCGTAAAGGAACGTACCAGCCTGATCGGGGTAAAAAAAGCCCTCGGTGCTCGCCAGTTTGTCATTCTGCTTGAATTCCTTACAGAATCCGTCATCCTCTGTATCATCGGAGGGGTCATCGGTCTCGCTCTGGTCATTGGCGTAACCTCCATAATCAATATGTTTTTCGAAAGTTTTGCCATCAACCTCAGTGTGAAGTATGCCGTTATCGGCGTTGTACTCTCCGCGGTCGTCGGCATCCTTGCCGGTGCCGTCCCTGCCGGACTGGCAGCTAAGATGGATCCGGTGGAAGCGATGCGGAGCTAGGTTGCAGGTTGCAGGTTGCAGGTTGCAGGTTGCAGGTTGCAGGTTGCAGGTTGCAGGTTGCAGGTTGCAGGTTGCAGGTTGCAGGTTGCAGGT
>JBLHRW010000091.1:0-13850 GCA_047626445.1 Neolewinella sp. | reverse complement strand
CTTTTACCGCCTAACTGCGTTGGAAAAATCCTCACTTAGCTACGGCTAGGCTCCGGTTTTTCCGCCTTGTTAGTCGGCAAAATCCACCAGCGACTTTATCAACAAACTTAGTTTACACTGTACTAGTCATCAAGTCGCCCCCTCTCCTCAGAAGCAGAACTCCGCCGCCCCTCACTCTTCTTCAAGAAGCGGTTACCAAACTTATAAGTGAGCTTAACGGAAACCACCGGCGCTTCCCAGGTCGAACGAATATCAATGCTCTGCTCCTGGTAGCGGATGGTACCGGTGAAGAACTTTTGGATGATGCCGTCGCCGCTCAGCACGAAGTCCAGCCGATCGTCGAAGAAAGATTTTTCTACGCCAGCGGAAACGCCGTAGAGTGGGTTGGTACGGATGATGCCATCGATGCCATTGCCCTGGTACCAACCGGAGATCTCGCCCTTCCAGTCCATCGGTAACTTGGCGTTGATCTGGAAAAAGCCAGTAAAACTCCACTGGTCCTGGTCGAGCTCGCCGCCGTCAAAATCAGAGGTGTAATCATTGTAATAAAGCATTCCGCCGATGTAGCCAGAGATCGGTTTAGCTATAAAGTCTAAGGGGAGAAAGAGGCTACCTCCATAACGGATGTACTTGTCGAGGTTGATGGTTTCCTGAAAGGCGGTGCCTGCCTGGAATTGATCACTGTCTTCGTTTACCTGACGGGTGACATCGGCGATCACGTCGCTGGTATAATCATAGCTCAGGTTGAAGAAAGGCTGCTTTTCGTAGGTGAGGCTGAATTGTCCACTGTGGATCAACTCGGGCCGGAGGAAAGGATTGCCCTTTTCGAAGGTCAATGGGTCGAGGTAACTCACGAATGGGTTCAGATCGTAATAGCTGGGCCGTTCGATGCGGTAACTGTAGGCAACGGAAACGCCAATTGGGCCGAAGGCCGGAGCACTGAAACTGACGGAGGGGAAGAGCTGGCTGAAATTACGATCGTTGATGCTGTCTAGTGTAACATTGTAACCTTCCATCTTGGTTTCTTCAAAGCGAAGACCAAAGTTGGCACTCAGGTCACCCTTCTCCCAACCAAGGCTGGAATAGACGGCTTTGATGGTCTCGTCGTAGAGGAATTTGTTGCTGAGGTTGTCGTCGATAACCATTTCTCCATTCTGGTTGAAACGGGCGAGTAGTTCGTTGTCGAGCTCGGCCATGCTGGCTTTGGCGCCGGCTTTGAAGACGAGTGTTTTGCTCAGAGGCTTTTTGTAATCGACTTGCCCGGAGACGATGTCAGCGCTTGAAGGCTGCAGGTTGACGCGGTTGGGGAAGCCGCCGTCGCCGACGGTATTAAGCGCGATGCGGCCGTCGCGGTTGAAGCGGTTGTAGCTGGCGTCGAAGTTGATCTCCTGGCCACTGGTGTCGAGTTTGATGCGGTAGAAGGCGTCGAGGTTCAGGCTGGTCCAGGGGCGGGTTTGCTCGATCGTGGTGGCGAAAGACTCGAGCAGTTCGTTGGTTTCCGGGCTGAGGATTTCGGTCGTGTTGTTGGCCGATCGGGGCGTCTGGCCCCAGTTGTAGCGAGCATTGATGCCGATGCGTTGCTTGTCGGTCAGGTCATAATCCACACCGCCGCGCAAGCTGTAGGAGTTGGGGACACCGAAGTCGCGGTTGGACTGTACGTAGGTCTTGTCGTCGAAGCGACGAGTGAGGTCAAGCCCTTCCACCCAACTGCGTTGATTCCAACTTGCACCACCAGTAAGGTTGAGCTTGCCGGCCCGGTGGCTCAGCTGACCGCCTGCCCGGTATTTGGCGCGCTCGCCGTAGCCACCACCTACGTAAACTGAGCCATTGGTGCCCAGCAGGCTGTTCTTTTTTAATACGAGGTTGATCACCCCACCGGAGCCTTCCGCGTCGTACTGCGCACCAGGCTGGCTGATGACTTCGATGGTTTTGATATTGTCTGCCGGCATGTCCTTAAGCAGGCTCTGGATGTCCATATACTTCGTTGGCCGTCCATCAATCAGGATGGTGAGCCCGGATTTTCCGGCCATCTGAATACGATTACCGGCGATGACGATACCCGGAACCTTACGCAACATATCGATAACCGTACCACCCTGTCCGGTGATGCTCTGGTCTACGTTTACGACGAGCATGCCTGCCTTTTGTTCCAGGAAAGGCTTCCGAGCTACAACCTCAATCGTTTCCAGGTTAGTGGCTGAGCCACTGAGTTGGTAGGAGGGGAGGACGAGGTCCTGGCCTGTAGCTAGGGTAAATACCGGGTGGTTTTTCTCGCCGTAACCGATGCCGGTGGTCCGGATGAAATAGTCGGCTGCGGGAAGACCCTTAAAAGTAAACCTACCGGTTTCATCCGCTAATTCAAGCTTTACTACCAAGCTGTCAGTTGCAGCTACGAGTAGAATATTGGTGAATTCAGCAGGCGCATCATTGTCCAGAACTCGGCCAGTCAGGCTTCCGTTTTCCGGGGCTTTGTTTTCCTGGGCGCGGACGCTGGTGCCGAAGAACAGGATAAAGGGGCAAAATAAAAGGGTGTAAAGTGTTTTCATCTGGTAGGAAGCTATTGAAAGATTGTTGTTGAGTAAACCGTGGGTAAGCGTTGGTTCAGCTGTTTAATCTGATTTTGAATACGGTAGGTAGGGTAAAAGACGATGGTACTAAAGTCGGGTTGCATACTGCCTGATACTATACCGACGAATGGCAGCAACCAACCGACAAGCAGAATGGTTGCCCCGTTTTTCGAAAACAAGGTTGGCTTTATTACTGCACGTCAGTCGGTCAGTGTTTGTTACAACGTACCCCAGTCTCTGCCCGGAGAGCGCTCCCGGGGACCCGGGAGCGCTCTGTGTGCGGTACCAGAAGATTTACCGCATCACCATACCGAGGTATCCCTGAATCTGAGGGAGCATATTGGCTTCCGGCGGAATTCCTGCAGCTAAGTAATAGAATCCCATTTTCTCTTCCTGCATGTAACTGGTGGCTAGTTGGCACCGTTCCAGAACGCTGGAACCAGACTGCCAGCCCTGCTGATAAAAAGCATGAGGGTAGGGAAGGAACTGGTGGACGATGGAATAGTTGTCCTGCGCCAATCGTTCCACAATGATGGCTTCAATGATGGCCTTGGTAAGCTGTTGTTCGAAATCGCTTTGAGCGACCTCCTTCGCTACGTGCAGGCGGGTTATTGCTTCCTTCACCGGCTCGTTGCTGCGCAACATCCGATAAAGTTGGTTGGCCAGGACCTCTGGGTGGTGGTCACGGTAACGGTCTTCGGCAAAGCTGTGGTTTTCAAATAAGTCGTAAATCTCTTCCATCCGGAAACCGCCGGAAAGTGCTGTCGTCAGGTCGATCGTTACCGGCCGGCCATAGTCGTGGAAGTTGTAGATGGTTACTGTCTTCGCCTTCAGATCAAAAACCTTGTAGTAGAGCGTATTCGTCTCTCCTTCCATATGCACGGCCTGCAGTAAATCTCTGAATTGCTCCGTCGAGATAGCCTTGGCTTTTGCCAGTTCCCGTTCAATTCTTTGGTAGCGTTGGCAAGTGCTCTTGTCCTGCGGCCGGCAAGCATTGAAATTGGTGGCGATCTGGTAGTCGCCTTCTCGGGATATGATCTTTTCAGGCGTCACAATAACGGAATTACCGGTTGCGTCAGCCAGCAAGAGTTGGGCTTGATTGAAGGCGTAGCTGTGTTCTTTCAGGAAGGCCAAGGCTTCCTCTACCGACTTACAGGTGGCCATGATTTCTTCGATGTAAAGGAAAACTCCTTGCTCGTTAAAATCAGTGATTACAGGGTCCAGTGCCGCGAAGTCAAAGAACAAGCCATGTTCATTCATACCGGCCTGCTTGTCCACGAAGGCTAAGCCGAAGTAGACACCGCCGTATCGCCCATCACTGGCCGGCATTAGCCATAGCTTGCCAAAAGGATCGTCGCCATCCTCGTTAGCGCCAGCGAGAACCTGGTCCCCTTTGGCGGCAGTGAAGATGGAACAGGCGTTGGAAGGAATCGGGGAAAGAGCGAGGAGGAATAAGAGAATGAGGGAAAAAAGGAATCGTTGTATCATCAGTTGGTTTTGGTTTACAACTACAAAAATGATGGCAGAGGCTACCCTTTACAAGGGGATTACGGTGAAGTGGGGGGAATTACCGGTGAGGTGGGTGGTTACCCCTCCAGCCAAGTCCTAAACTCCGCGGTAGTACCCGAGCTGGTCGTCACTGTGTCCGGATAACCGAGGATTTTCATCGCCAGGCGGTTTTTGAAATAAGGCTCAATGCTTTGCAAGTGTTCCAGCCGGACGAGCTGGCTCCGGTTGATCCGGAAAAAATGCTTTGGGTCAAGCTGTTGTTGCAAACTGCTGAGTGTTTCGGATTGGCTGAAGGCCTTACCGTCTTGGCGGTAAATCCGGCAAAAGTCGCCTTGAGCTTCGATGATACTGATGTCGGTGGTATTTAGCAGATGAATACCGCCCCGATGCTTTATGACCAGGCGTTCTTTATAGGCTTTTTCCCGGGTAATGGCCTGGCGCAGCGAGGTCAGTAGCTGCGGGCCCGGCGTGAACAATTTCTCGTATTTATCTACAGCGGCAGCCAGGTCAGTGCTGGTATATGGCTTCAGGATGTAAGCTATCCCGTTGGTTCGGAAAGCGTCAAGTAAATAATCGTTGTAAGCGGAGCAAAAAATGATGGGGCAATGAAGTTCTTCGCGGGTCAGAACGTCCAGCGACAGTCCGTCTGCTAGTTGAATATCTGCAAAAATCAGGTCGTACCGTTGCGAAGAGCGGAGGAAATTGGTGGATTGTTTTCCTGTCTTAGCCCAGTCATGGGTAAAGGGACCAGACATGACTCCATTGAGCAGTGAAACCAACTTTTGATAGGCCGGCGTTTCGTCTTCGATGAGAAGTAGATGGAGCATGAGGAATCATTCTGGCAAGGCCCGCAGCAACGGCAGGCGAAGGGTGTATTGATGGGGGAGGTTTTCGATCTCTAAACTGGGAGCACCGAGCAATTCGTAGCGGGTGGCCAGGTTTTTGAGGCCGGTGCCGGAAGCCGATGCTTCCCCTTGTCCGCCCTTACTGTTGCTAATAGTAACAGTTTCTTCAGCCACCAGCAAGGTGGTCATAATCTGACGACCATCGATGGCATTATGCTTAACTACGTTTTCCAAGGCCGTTTGCAATGCCCCAGACGGTAAGAATCGGCTGTCCGTTGGCTGCTCAACGCGAATATCGAAAAGATAATCTTCTCCGTAGCGGACTTTGATGAGGAAAAGATAATCCCGGATAAAGGAAAGTTCCTTTTCCAGCAGCATCACGCCCTGATTGACCGTCTCCGTCAAATAACGATACAAAGATGCCAGGTGAGAAACATACTTTTTGGCAACTCCGGGCTGATCATCAATCAAGGCATCAATCGTATTCAGGTTGTTGAATAAAAAGTGCGGAGAAAACTGGGCCCTGAGAATTTTTAGCGCATTCTCCCGGTTCTCGATGGCCAAATTCTTGTTATTGATGAACTGATCGTAGGATTTTTTGCTGAAGACGAAACCAATAAATAAGGCAATGTCGAAGAGCACAGTGTTAAACCCCAGTACGATGAAGTTACTAAGGGGAAACATCACTTCCAGCGGAGAAATGCCCGCCGTAAAATTGCCAAAAACAATAATAGTGCAGCCAATGGTGATGAATGCGAAGAGAATACTCCCTATGCCCAACAGCCACTGCTTCCGCTGCAGGATAAAGAACTCCAGCAGGAACTTCAGCGCAAAGAATCCACTAAGCACCTTTATCGTCTGGATAATGATGTCGAGTATTGCTTCCACCAACCCAATGTCTTCCACATAGAATTTGTAGCCCAACCATAGCCACATCACTAATATGTAGGCACCGATCATCTGGTAATCAGAGCGGGTAAGTTCAATCTTGTCTTGACGGAAGATGTCCATGAAGGGCAAAGGTAGGGTCTTGGTCTCGGCAAGACGCAACCAGGGTGTTTTGTAGACCGCTAGTGGTAGTGTTCTTAAGTATTCATCCAGAACAACTGGCTTAAAGTATCACATAACGAGTTATTTGTAACTATTCGTTGGGAAGACAGAGGGGAAATGGACAATATTGGAGCAGGCCGAAAATCCAAATAAGCGCTAATAGAGCCGTCTTCAGCCAGGTAGCTTCCTTTATTTATGGAGTATGTACTTACGAGGTCGACAAAACGGAATTTTGAGTCATTTTGAGTCATTTTGAGGAAGTTAAAATTTAAAACCCCCAATCTTTACACTATCAGATCCTTCTGTGCGGAAAACGACATCTCCGCAATTTTAAAAGATGTCATTTCGTTAATTTTTTTGTAACGAAAATACTAGCTTTACTTTTATTCATTTTTCCATTTTATGGGGAAGTCACAGATAGTGACTCAACTACCTCCACAGAGCCGATGGTTACCGTATTCGTTGAACTTGCCGATGGCTCCGAACTCACAAAAACCTTCCCCGCTGCTCAGTGGGACTCCACGAACGGAGAAATACTAGGTGTCAGTTTTGGCGAAGTGGTAACTTGTACTGCCATTGCATCGGATGGTACTTGTGAGACAACTGGTCCGACGTGTGCCGCAGCTGTAGCTGGTACGATAGCATGTCTCCAAGAAATGAATGAAGACGATCCTGAACCTTAAATGGTGCAGCTGATTAATTTGCCAAAGCAAATATACCGCCCTATGCTCTCTAATGTAATTGTGTAGGGCGGTTTTAATAACAAATCCTATGCTTCGAATAATTATTTTACTTTTCTTGCTATCTTCTGGCTATGCTTGGGGCCAAACTTATTTAGCTACTTATCAAGCAGACATTAAGACTGTTACGGGTCCGGCTATAAGTGGGAAGAACTCTCTTTATTTTACCATAGATTCGGCCATTTACGTACACGACAATTATCCTTTAGAATCGTCCTATGTTCCAAACGGAAATGTGGTGCATTATACTTTAGGCGATCCTAATGGGAAACCTATTCTGACCTTGCGACGTGAAAACATTCAGCGCTACAAAGAAGAATATCAGGCCCGTAAGACCATGTTTTTGTTTGAAGAGCCAATTGCTGAGATTGATTGGGAAATTGATAGAGAAACGGTAGCTGGAGACGGCATCAGCTTACAGAAGGCTAATGGTTGGTATGGGAATCGTCATTACGTTGTGTGGTTTAGCCCCGACATCCCTTTTCCCTACGGCCCATACCGTCTTGGTGGGTTACCGGGCTTGATCATCAAAGCAAAGTCCGACGATGGAATCGTAAGCTTCTCTCTCACGGGGTTTGGTAAACTTGAAAAAGAGGAACGCCCTGCGAATTTGTTTAACCTGGGGGAAGCTGTCCCGATTACCATTGAGGAGTTTAGGCAGTATGTAATTAAAGACTTGTTGAGAGTTGAAGCGAAGTCTACGACTGACTTAACCATGACGAATCGGGACCCCCACGAAAACTATACCATCGAAAAAGGCCGCTGGACGATTCTTAGTGAGTACAAGATCAAAAGAGGAAACTAGTTGTTCGGCCAGAGTATATTCATTTCGCTCCTTACTATCTTGGGAATCCTTGTTACTACAGGGGTAAATGGCCAGGATACATTGAAGGGTACAGTGGTAGATGAGCAGAACGCTCCCCTCGGATTTGCTACCATTACCCTCTTACGAGCAGGGACCACCGAACTGTTAGCTTACGCCACCACCGATGACACGGGCGCGTTTTCAATCCGGGTCGATTCCGCTGGGTCGTTCGATGTGGTCACCCGCTACCTAGGTAGAACTACCGAGAGCCTTCACCTGGAGTGGCCGCTACCCATTGCACCGATCACCATCATCCTATTGCCGTCTTCGGCCGAACTGCCCAGCATCGAGGTTACTGCCGACCGCCGGCCCGTCACCGTAAAGAATGACACGACGAGCTACAGTATGAACGCTTTCCGGGATTCGCTTGATCGCAGCGTGGAGGACGTCCTGCGCAAGATACCTGGGATAAGCGTAAGTGAGGACGGTTCCATCGAGGTGAACGGAAAGCCGATACAGACCATCTTGGTCGAGGATACCGATCTCTTCGGTATGGACTACCAGCTGGGAAGTAAGAACATCCGTGCCCATGATATTACCACCGTTGAAACCATTGACCATTACCAAGTCGATGCTGTATTGCGCGACGTCAACTTATCAGACGCCGTAGTCATCAACCTAAAGCTGAGGGAAGACAAGCGTGCCGTCCTTTCCGGAGAAGTGTTGGGCAGCCTCGGAGCAGGCAACACGGTCAAGTACCAATTATACGCCCCTTTATACCGTATTGCCCGCAAACGAAAGACCTTTCTACTACTCAATGCAGATAATTTAACCAGCGAGCTGGGCCTGTCCGCTTCTGATGGCGTGCTCATTGGCGGTCAAGAAAGCATCCGCACGCCAATTTTTTCAGCGCGTGGATTCCACCAGGTTCCTCGCGTGAATACGGCCGGCCTGCCAGCTATCTTTATGGATAACAGCAAAACCTTGGTCGGGCAAATCCGCGAGCATTACACCATCGGCAAATCCAGGTTGTTCGTCAAGATCGGAGGAATGCGACGGAACACTGGACAAGAAAGTGCTTTTCGCCGAGAGTTTCTCGGAACTATGGCTAACTACACCATCGCTTCCACCACTGCCTGGCAACGAACGCAGGCTGACCTCAGCGGCGAGGCGGAATACACCTATACGGCTCCTGATCAGACCTTTTCCCTTCGTGCCTTCGCGGAGCGAAAGCGGGAAGAACCGGCCTTTATGCGGCAAGCTACCGGTTTAGCATTTGCTGTAGATACGTTGCAACGACGGAGTGACCGGCAATTGTACCGTACCATCGCCAGTAAAAAGCTTGGTGGAGGAATGGTTGCTCAATTGACCCTCGCTTACCAGCAAGAACGGACGGCAGAAGCTTCTACCTTCCTGCAAGCGGATCTGCTCTCCTTGTTCGCGTCTCGTGAGGATACACTTTTAACACAAAAGATTGCTTTTCGCAGAGAAGAGACCAAGGTAGAGGTCGTCCTACTCCGTAAAATGGGGCGACTAACGTTACGAGCAGGACTCTTCGCCAGCCGGCAATACAGTCGCTTCAGCAATGATGTAACTGGCACCATTGTTCCCGCTACTGTAACGCTGACAGATTATGGGCCATTGGCCCAGGCCGTTTACACCAGCGGTAAGTGGCTACACCGCCTGAACGCCAACTACAGTGTCAACCGGGAGGGATTCAACCGAAATACCTTCAACCTCACCAGTGAAAAACACATCACCCCCGAAGACCTGCTAAGCTTTCAATTGCGGTATGGTACCCGACTGCCCGATCTTCATTTGCTGTTGACCGAGAGTACCTTCTTGCGGAGTCCTTTTGATTACGCAGCGGAACCGCAGACCAAAGTTCCTGGAAAGGTCTACTCAATTGGGTTTTCCCGTAGGTACCGCAATAATCAGCGTCTAACATCAGGCTACCTCTCCGCTTCTGCGAAGCGCACCACCAATGGACTCACCCAAGCGGTATCCTTCAATGGCAATACTTCACTGACGCGCTTAATTGCCGCAGCCGATCAACTATCGGCTACGCTGTCAGGCGGGTATTCCTTTTTCTCTTTGGCCCTGAAGTCCGATGTGACCACTGGCGTAGCGGCAACCTATAACGAAAGCCAGTACCGGGAAGGAGAGGAAGATGTCCAATATCAAACCCTTACCTATCAGCTTTCCGGAAAGACGAGCTGGTTGATCAACCGTCGATTGCGACTGAAAACAGACGTGTTGCTATCTCACACCACTTTTTCCGGAGGAGTCCGCTTCCGCAACCTGTCCGCAAGGTCATCATCGCAGTTGATCTTCAGCCTGAAGGGGAGTCGCTTCTATCTGGGGTTGTTTATGGCTGGGAATACTGGTGCGAATGTAGGTAACAGCTACGCCAATGCATTCCTCGGCGGGCAGAAGCAATTGAAGATGGGGGCGCAGGAAATAACCCTCTACGCCCGTTGGTATAACCCGCTGAACCATCGCTCACTGGCCAGCCAGACGACAAGTGCCTTATATCTGACCGAAACTTCCGTCGGCACTACAGGGTCATTTGCTTACCTGACGGCCAGTATTGGACTTTGAGCCGACCACTAACTCCCAGCGCCCATCATCCCATAAACCTGCGCCTGCTCATTCAGGGTAAGCAGCGGCTCATCTCCTTCTTTCTCATAAGGCTTGACCAGTATCCGACAACCGATCGCACAGTCCGTACATCGGCGCTGTTCGCAGTAGTTCACCTTGAGTTCGAGCAAGGCCTGGCTATCTGCTGCATTGGTGGCCTTCATGCCCAGTTCCGCCCACTTTTCGAGCACGACATTTCGTTCCGCCGGCAGCTCCCGGAGTAACGCAAAAGCCCGTTCCCCAAAGCGTACATCTCCCCGCTGGTCTCCGTAGGCGATCAAAGCCGGAGCAATAGTATTAATCAGGATCGACCGGATCGTCGCTGCCCCAAGGCGGCGTTCTCCCGCCTTGCCGAGCTTGCCAAACCGGTAATGCGCCCGCCAATAGTTGCTGAGTTTTACCACAAACATGTTTTTGAGCTCACGGGCGTCTGCTGCCGCCAGCGATTTGCCAAACAGTTGTCCCGTCCGGTGCAGCATCGCAGCCAATTGGGCGATGCGAATAGTCGGGAAGTTGTTCGGCCGCAAACGCAGGTAGCGCCAGGCAGTGGCAGGGATTGGTCGTAAATTATGCTTCAACCGCAGCAAGGCATACTCCCGCCGCAAAAGAGGGAGGTAATCATCTTCCTTATCTCTGGCCTTGGGTAGCAGGCCGGATTGACCGAAAAGTAAGGCCTCCAATTGAAGTAAGCTGTGCTTATGCTTTAGCAATACCCGAAGGGGAAGACTGCGCGCCAGCATGTCCATAGCATCGGCATTGACCCTACCGCCCAGGGCGCGGGCCAGCGATTGGTAGTAGGCTTCTTCCCAGTCCCGATGATTATGCGTCATCCGCTCACTGAATCGTTTGGCCCGCTTTCGCATCCTTTGCTGTATTAATTGATCGAGCCAATCCCGGCGCGAGGACGCGTCAATCTGATGCAACTGATGTTGGCAGGAAACCCAATATTCATTGTTTTGCATCCGCCAATAAGTACTCAGCAAGCCGCTGGGAACGCGGGAGCGAAGTTCGAGACAGGGAATTCGTTCGCCATTGGCCCGAAATACCGGCCGGTCTTCTTCATACACCACGTGTAGGATCACGTTGTCGTAAGCCCGGTCGTGTTCATGTTTGTGGGCGTACCAATCGCTGGCCTTTACGTGCAGCTCAATATTACCGGCCCATTGTTGGCCGTTCAAGCGCAGTTGCCCGTGAAGGAAGTCAGGACCGGCATCTTTGTTGTGTCGGCCAAAATCCTGGATGGAGATGGAGTCTCCGGCGGTCGTTTTAAGGTTCCGGAGGTTGAAGCGGGCTTGCCGCCAGAGAAAGTGTAGGAAGTCTTCGCGCATGCGCTTTAGCGTTTGCGGCGTTGGAAGACGGAATGTTTTTTGCTTTGGTAAATATAGGGGTTTTGAGCTGGATGTTTGTTTTTAGGTGAAAATATTTTAATAATTTATTTTTTGTTGAAACTACCATTACCCAGGGCTTGCGCATACTTTGCTCGTGCACCTTCCTCCTTCTACCTAGGGGTTGATGCATTGTAGGAAAAGATAATGTGTTATGCTGGCCCAACTTTACGACTTTACACCTCCGAGGAGCTCGTGCCATCCGCTAACGCGTCTGGCTCGACGCCTCGGAGGAGAAAATCGTGGCCCCTAAGGGACGCCGTATAAGTTTTTAATGATGCGATGGCCTTGCCCAGGACAAGCACTTTCTCACAATGCCCTACTCCGTCCGCTTCAACAGCACCCCATAATCACCCGCTCCCGGTGCTACTAAAGTTATTGCTGCACCACCGGCTACGGCTTCGCCCGGGCTGGTTTCCCCCGTTTCTCCCTTTACCCACAGTACATCCATGTTTCCGTTGGTAGCGCTGAGGTCCAGCGTTGTTTCACCGCCGAAGGGCAGGTAGGCCAGGTAAACAACTCCGGGATCAGCCAGGCAAAAGTGTCCGTCTGTTACCATTTCGTCATGACTTTCCATTTCTGCAAACGGCACGTGCTCCTGGAAGAAGCGAATCGTGGCACTCGTCCATTTCCAGGCGCGGTCGCGGCTGCGCCAGTCTTCCATCCCCAGGTCGTTATGGGCATTGTGGGCCCCGAAGTACCACTCCACACCAGCTCCTCCGGCCATAAGGTTCCCCCACAGGGTGAGGGCCCGCACGGAATCCTGATTGTTGTAGGGTGCCCGGTCGTCGGGGTCCAGCCCGCGATACCAGGGGCCGATTTCATCGATGTTGGCAATCCACGGTGCTCCGGCTGCTGCGGATGCTTCCAGCCAGTGTTTCGTTTGCGGGTGGCATTGTACTGGCCGCTCAATCTGTAGGGAGAGCCCACCAATACTGGCATCACCCATCAGCGGAGAAAGAATCTCTTCCTGTTCCTTCTCTTGTGGGTGAGTGTGCAGGGAGATATAATTTTGGTAAGGATCGTTCTTGGCCAACCATCCGGCCATGGCCGCAGTCTGCTCGTTGGTCTGAAAGCCCGTCTTTTTCGACCACTCATTAGGGCCGTTCTCTTCGCCCAGGTTCCAGGTGATGGCGCGGTGGTGGCCGAAACGGGCCACCAATTCCCGGAGATAAAGGGAACGTTCGGGGCCGGTGTCTCCACCGTCGAGCAAGGTTTCGTTTTCAGTTTCTTGTAGCACGAAGTGCAGCATCATGCCGAGGTTGTCGTCCATGTGGTCGAAAAGGATCTCCCACTGGTCGAGCTTGCTGCAATCGAACCGGAGATGGTCTTCGTGGTTGGCGTAGGGGAATACGTCTTTGCCGTCGCCGTTGATGTTCATGGTCAGGAAATAGGCACTGTTTACCCCTACGCTGGCCAGGTAGTTGACGGCGCCGATGATGCCTTTTCCTTTACCGTCGCCCCAGATAGGGTCACCAGTTGTCCAGTCGCCTTCGTGGGCGGTGTAATGGTGTAGGCCTTCGGTTTTACTCTCCCCGTCGCGGAATTCGTTGCTGTGGCGATAGGTGCCATCAAAATCTTTATAGGCCAGGAAATTTTCCGGGCTGTCGGCACCTCCTTTAAGAAAGTAATCCCGGCTTTCCGCCCATTGCAGGTAGCGGGGATGGTTACGGATTAGGCGACCTTTTTCCCCGAGAACCGGCGGCAGGACCCAAATGGTGCCCGACTGGCCACCCACTTCGATGCGCTCCCCGCCGGAGGGCGTATCGCCGGTGGCTATGCCTTTGCCTTGGTGCATCACGGCTTCCCAGGTCCAATGGCCTTCGAGGTGGGGGCGGAAGTTGACGCGCCAGACGTTGCCGGCGGTTGCACCCGTTGCATCAGCGTCGCCATCGGCGGCGAAGTAGCCGGGAACGGTGAAGAGGCTGTCGTTGTGGGTGAAGTTGACGTCGAGCCGGTAGTCGGTAAAAGGATTCTCGGCGGCGTCCTCGCTGGTTTGCGGACCGGTGAAATCAAGAGAAAGTTTTTGCCACTTAGCTATGGTAATATCGGCCGTGGCCTCGTGGTCGGGGCCGGAGCAGCCGACGAAGATTAAGGCAAAGAGGCACAGTATCAGGAAGAAGCGAGGCATAGCGTTGGGTTGTTAGAAATGTAAGCTAATGGTTTTAGGGAATTTAGCGCATGTTTTGGGCGCGGCCGCAGGTGCAAGAAATAGTTTAAGGAGCAGGGTGGGGGCTTCGGTCGGACGGCTACGCGCCGGGAGACGCAGCCTCTAAGCGAGGGCCATCCGACCGATGATTTGGTAGACA
>JBLHRW010000090.1:0-13867 GCA_047626445.1 Neolewinella sp. | reverse complement strand
CGGTGGCTTTGTTGCGGTAGCCATTCAATTAATCACTCATTCACTTTATTCGCTTATTTACTTTTTGGGCGCGGCCGCAGGTGCAATAAGAAGGATTGAAGAAGCAGGGTAGGGGCCCGTTCTTCCCCATTCATGCTGAAAAGGAATAGACTTCCGAAACAGCATATGAACCATCCATCATTTATCCTGCTAATGGTATTAGCATATCTTTGCGACTGCTAAAGAAAACCGCTCCAAAATGACTGAAGAAGGCAACGTAATCATCACCGTAGTAGACCGCGTGGGCGAAGCCCACGAGTTGGAGGCTCCAATAGATATGAACATGAACCTCATGGAGATTTGTAAGGCCTATGAACTTCCGGTGCAGGGTACCTGCGGAGGGATGGCGCTGTGCAGTACCTGTCATTGCTATGTACTTTCGGAAACTGACCTCCCCGAAATGGGAGAGGATGAAGAAGATATGCTTGATCAAGCTTTTTTTGTTGAAGATAATTCTCGGCTTGGGTGTCAGCTCCGAATTGCCGAATCGCTTGACGGTCTGCGAGTTCAACTCGCTCCCGAGGCTGAGGATTAGAAAAGCGGCAAAGGGGAGCCGCATAATATTTTACCTAAACTTATGAAAAGCTTTTGCGGTGTCGGAATTGTACGTATCTTTGCGATCCCTTAACGAAGGACGCTGAGCAATCAGCAAAAAAATGGTAACATCGCGGGGTGGAGCAGTTGGTAGCTCGTCGGGCTCATAACCCGAAGGTCATAGGTTCGAGTCCTATCCCCGCTACAAGTTTAAGCCGTTGTCGACTCAGGTTGACAACGGCTTTTCTTTTTGTTAAAAGACACCGCAAAACGAAGTCCGCCGAACGCAAGGGAGCCTTGTACTTATTGGAGGCTCAATGCAGCATTACCTTGGTCCCAGCTAAGAAACGAGGCTATTTCGCCTGCTTTCTTTACCATTTCCTGCACCCGCGGCCGCGCCCAAGAAAGCATCCTATCGGAGGAATTTTTACTAATGATGTAATCCGGCACAAAGAGACTCAACTAATACGGTTGCTTGCGCATTTGCATAACAACGTTAACATTATTATTACCCCTAACCAGCATGGCTACCGTAAAATTCACTTTTGAAGACAAGAACATCGCACCGAAAACGGTCGAAAACGTCCCTATTGACGTAAGTATTCTGGAAGTGGCGGAAGACAACGATATTCATCTGAACCACAACTGCGGTGAGGTTTGTGCTTGCAGCACTTGCCATATTTACGTCAATAAAGGGGAAAATGCACTAGAAGAAATCAGTGATAAGGAAGAGGACTTCATCGACCGTGCCATCAATCCCCGGATTGAAAGCCGACTAGGCTGCCAAGCCGTCATCCTGAAGGATGACGTCGTGCTTGAAGTGGTTATTCCGGACCAGAGACAAATTATTGGACACGAACACTGATTAGACTATTGGTGCTATTCGACTATTGGGCCGTTAGTGAAAGCGTCAACAGACCAATTGCACGAATAGACCAACAGTCAACAGACCAATATTATTAATAGATCAATAGTACTAAAATACCAACCTGTGAGTTTTAAGGATTTTGACAACTTTCCCTTCGGCTGGGCCGACCATGAGGATATTGCCATGGCACTTTACGAGCGCTTTGGAGACGAGTTCGACCAGGGCAAAATTTACCGGATTCGTTTTACCAGTCTGCTGGAGTGGATTCTTGAAATTCCCAGTTTTACGGGTACGAAGGAAGCTTCTACCGAAGAACATCTGGAACAGATTCAATCTAAGTGGGTGTACGAATGGCGGGATAACCAATAGTTAGAAGCTAGGAACTAGTAGCTGGAAAACTAGCTGTTGGTTACTAACTGCTAACGACTAGTTTCTAAATATGAACGAGCTCGAACGGTTTGAAAAGATCACCACTTTCATCTTTGACGTAGATGGAGTGCTTACCAATTCCCACCTTTTGGTGCTGGAAAACGGTAAACTCCTGCGACAGATGAACGTCCGTGACGGCTACGCCATCAAGCGCGCGGTGGATATGGGCTATAAAGTAGCCATCATCACTGGCGGGAAAAGCATGGGAGTGGTTAAGCGGTTGCAAGGGCTTGGAGTAGTTGACATTTATTACGGCATTAGCGATAAAGTGGAGGCTTATCGGGAATTTATGTACCTGTACGATGAGGACATAACCGAGGAAAATGTACTTTATATGGGCGACGATGTCCCAGATTATGAAGTTATGCGACTGGTCGGGTTTCCCACCTGCCCTCGGGATGCCTGCCCGGAAATTTTATCGATCGCGAGCTACGTCAGCTCCGCAGTCGGAGGTGGCGGTGCTGTACGTGACGTTATTGAACGGACTTTGCGCCTCAACGGACATTGGATGCCGGCGCAAGGAGATAATCTGCCTACCAGCGTCTAAATTTAATTCTTGTCCCCAAGATTGCTTTTAGTGTAGGGAGTGGGAATTGAATACGATTGACCCGAAGTTGCTCATGCTCTCGTACATTATCGTATCCTATATTTACAGCAAACTAATCCGATCATGCAAAGACGTTCCTTCCTTGCCTCCAGCCTCGTGCTACCGGCTACTATTGCCTCGGCAAACGCTATTTTACCTTCCATCGCCCCGGCGCACAACGGGAAGTTTAGCATAAGCTTGAAAGCCGACGCCATCGGCGTTGATGGTTCAGCCGATGACCTACTATCAGCCGCAGAAAAATACGGTTACGAAGCACTCTCCGTTCCCGCCCAGTGGCTAGAAGGATGGACGGATAAGCAGAAGGCCGACTTTGTCAAAAAGGCTGAGAAGAAGAACATCGGTTGGGGCGCTAGCGGCTTACCAGTAGAGTTTCGACGGACGGAACAGCAGTTCAAATCAGACCTCGGCAGCCTTAATCAGCACGCCAAGAACCTGTCCGACATTGGCGTCACCCGCATCAGTACCTGGGTCATATCCGGCCATGCTACCTTGACTTACAACGAAAACATGCGTCAGCAGGCAGATCGTCTGCGCGATTGTGCACGCATCCTGGGCAAACACGGAATCAAGCTGGGACTTGAATACCTAGGCACCGCATCGATCCGGCACAATGCCCGCTTCGCTTTCATCTCCACCAGCCGTGAGCTAAAGGAAATGATCGCCCTGATTGGCGAGCCCAATGTTGGGGTGGTTCTCGACAGTTACCATTGGCACACTGCCGAGGAAACGGTGGAGGACTTGATGATATGGAAAAACGAGGAAATCGTAGCGGTAGACCTCAACGATGCCAACCGTCAATTGAAACTGGTGGACCAAACAGACCTTGCCCGTGAGCTGCCCGGTGCCACCGGTGTAATCGACCTTGACGGCTTCATCAAAGCGCTGGTGAAGATTGGTTACGACGGCCCGGTACGGGCAGAACCGTTCAGTACCACCTTGAACCAGATGAGCAACGAATTGGCGCTTGCGGCTACGCAGACGGCTGTGTTGGAGGCGGTGAAAAAGGCGATCGGGTAGGGGACAGGTACCAGGGTTCAGGACCCAGTATTGAGAATTGTAGGGATAAGGTATGCCTTGCCCCTACAATTTGCACCGATATGACCGTGATTCCTGCGGGACACCCTGCTCCTACACCTTAGGCTTCCACCCCTTCTCATACTCCCGAGCCCAAAGCTTCATGGCCTCCGGGTTATCGATTGGCCGTCCGTCCTTGGTGTCAAGATGAAGTACGCCAGTAGTCCGCTGGGCAATGTTGCCGAGGTGGCACATGGTTACACTTGGGTTGGCGTCTTCGATTGGGCTGTTGAGTTGGACTCCGCTGTTGATGGCGGAGATGAAGTTGGCGGCGTGTCCGTCGGTTAGGCTGCCGCCACCAGAGGTGCCGATGCTTACATTCTTACCAGCCTCTTTTTCGTTACGTATCTCTTTACCCTTGAGGTCATATACCGTGTAGCCACCACGGGTCATGAGTACTGAGCCTTCAGTTCCGTAGATCATAGAACCCCGGCCCCGGTTCAAGGTAGGCATGCCATTACAGCTACGACCGTGCCAGCTGATCATCTTGTTCTCTTCGAACTCGAAGCCGACATCCTGGGTGTCGAATGCCTCCCAATCATCGTCGTAGTGGAACCGGCCACCAGTGCTGGTGATCTTATTGGGGTAACGGACACCCAGTGCCCACCGACACATATCGATTTCGTGGGTACCGTTGTTGAGTAATTCACCGGTGCCGTAGTCCCAGTACCAGTGCCATTTGTAGTGGACAATATTGCTTTCATACTTGCGGTGTGGCGCGGGCCCTTGCCACAGCTCCCAATCCAGCCATTCGGGGCGGAACGTTTGCTCCCGCCGGCCGATACTTTCCCGGGTGTTGGCATACCAGGCGTTACCTGCGTAGGCTTTGCCAATGACGCTTTCCTCCTGGATCTCTTTTACGATCTTATTCAACGTCACGGAGCTGCGCGTCTGGTTGCCCATCTGCACCAGCTTGCCGGTTTGCTTTTGTTTGGCCACCAGCCATTCGCCTTCTTGCGGGTTGTGGCTGCATGGTTTCTCTACGTACACGTGTTTGCCTGCTTCCAGGGCCATGATGGCCATGGGGGCATGCCAGTGATCTGGTGTGGCAATGACTACGGCGTCTACATCCTTGTCGTCCAGGAACCGGCGAAAGTCCTGGTTGCCGCTCGGGCGTTCCCCAGTGATTTCGTAAACGGCTTTTTGGGTTTTTGCCACGGCCCGGGTGTCAACGTCTCCTATTCCTAATACGAAGGAATCCTTGGCTTTGGCAAAGGTCTTGGTCAGCTCATTTCCCCGGCTGTTGGTGCCGAAAACAGCCACATTGATCCGACGGTTGGCACCGAGAACATTTTTACCGATCGCTGGCATCCCGATGGTGACTCCCACACCGGTGAGGGCGGCGGTTTTGATAAATTTTCTTCTGCTTGACATGACTTTTAAGTTTTTGATGAAGGACTTCTAATGGTTAACTGATGCAAGGCCGCCGCGACTGGCGCAGCCAGGGTACCGCACGGCTGGGGAGGGGGTTAAAACTCCCGAATTTTTATGGAGCGGAAACTGACCTTGTCTCCATGATCCTGCAACAGGATTGGCCCGGCTGGCCATTGACCAAAGTTTGGCCAGTCTTTGTATTTACTGTAGGCGACCAAAGCCCCGAACATCTGGCTAAAGCGGTCGTATTCAACCATTTTATAGCCATTTAACCAGTGCTCTACGTGCCCGCCTTTGACGACGATTCGTCCCCGGTTCCAATTGTTAATGCTAAGGTCTTTGTTCCTGGGGGTGTCCAGGGATTTAGCGGTAATCAAGTCGTAGAGCGAACCAGCGGTCCGGTTCCCGGCCACGCCCATCTTAGCATCAGGGTGCAATTTGTCGTCAAGGATTTGAAATTCTAGACCAATGGCGGACCCCGCTCCTTTATTTAAGGCAGGGTCGACAAAGTATTTGACGCCACTGTTGGCACCCGCCGTCGGCTTGAATTCGAAATTCAGTTCGAAACTGCTGAAGTGGTCATTGGTAATGATATCGCCACCGTTGGTACTTTCGCCACCGTCGCTTGTTTCTACGGTAAGTTCACCGTCGGCCATCGTCCATCCTTTTTCCGGGAAGCCGTCCAGCTTGGCGCCGCGCCAGCCGGCGGTCGTTTTACCGTCCCACAGTAGGCGCCAGCCTAACCGTTTTTCCTGTTCGGTGATGGTGTTGGGAATCAGGTTGACTGGCATGCCCAGGTTGGCAGTGGGCAGCCGATCTGCTTTCGTCGCGTTTTCTTTGAGCCGAATGTTACGCCACTTTACCTGCTTGCCAGCCAGGGTGTTATTGACGCTGTGGACCTGTAGGCAAATCATGCCAGAAGCATCAAAATCATCGATGAGGTTAGCGCAGGGTACGCCGTTAATGTAAGTGCGTAACTCGTTTCCAACGGCTTCGATCCTAGCCGTATTCCAGCCGATATGCTTGTAGGCCGCACGTGCCGGCGGGTTGTAGTGAAGTGGGTATATCCAACCTCGGCGGGATTCGTCGTAGATGCCACCAGTGTAGGCCCGGGGAGCCGGATCAATCTCCATTTGGTATCCGAATACCCGACGCAAATCCTTGTCCTGGCGCCATTGAGCACGAAACATTACACCAGAATTCAGTGCAGGATCATCCTGGAATTCCAATTCCAGAATGAAGTCACCATAGGGGCGGTCTGTGCACAGGAAGGAATTAGGCGTCTTGATCACAGCGGTGCCAATAAGCTCATCGTTGACGGCGGCATAAGTCGCCTTGCCTCCGTATTGTTCCCAGCCACTCAGGTCTTTTCCAGTGAACAGAGGTTCGAAGCCATCATCCTGAGCGAAAAGTGACGTAGATAAAAAGAGAAACAACCAAAAGGTATTGCGCATAATCTTCTATTTGGGCAGAAGGTAAGCAACCCAACTAATACCAACCAAGTCTTTTTAGGAGTTGATCTACAAGATATGCGCATTTTATTACGAATACTGATTTGGGCGGGGACGCAGGTACAGGCGAATGCTCAACAAGAGCAGGGTTTCGTATTACAGACGGCCGAGGACAATATTTCTGTCTGGTTTAGGTCAGAGTGGAACGATGACATTACTGTCCGAGTAGTCGTCAAGACGTTGACCACGGTGGGGGTCGTCCGTGCCGTATTCGATAATGCTCCGGCTTACCCTCATTGGGTACATCGTTGTGAGGACGCCTAAATTCTCCCCGGCGGCATTGCCGATGCGTACACCTATTACTCCCGAGTGAGCCTGCCGTTTCCGTTCAGTGATCGAAAATTGCCGAGGCCTTTGCTAGCGTTGGGCGGTATAAGCGATTACTACACTACGAAGTAACCGCGAAGGGAAATCACAACTATCGAATAATCGCCGCACAGTCCAGCGTAGGTGCCTCTTCCCAGGGCAGCATGGCGTTGATCAGCCGGAGCTTGCTAAAGTTGTCCAGGTCGCGCGCCCGGATTACGATCGGGCGAATGACGCCCAGGTCAAGTAACTGTTCGCGTCGGGTACCTCTCAACATCGGCCAGGCCGGAGTGTACCAATGACGACCGTCGAATAAAGCAATATTGGCATAACTCGAATCGGTCAGGTGACCTTGTTGAACCATCAGGATATCATCACAGTGACCTTTCTTTTCCAGGCATTTTCGGATGCCACTGCGGTCGACGAATTTTTTGCCGTAGGTAACACTGGCTGCTTCGACCAGCTTGAGGCTATTAATGGCGCGCGCCGTGTAGGGCACCAGCTCCTTTTTCAGTACTTCCACGCCGTACTCAATTCTTAATTTATAGAGGCCTGTAGCCGGTAATTCGACCTCTGATAAAAGTTTCTCCAACTTCAGGGCTGGAGGCTTACCAAACAGTGCCCGACGGGATCGGTCAACCCTTCGCTGATGGTAAGGCAGCAGGTCTGCATGGCCATTCTTTATCCGAATGGACTCTAGCAAAAAAGTTTCGGATGACTGTGTCTTGTATCCCAATGAATTATTCTCTACTGCTAATGTAACGAAAAACTGTTAACACTCAGGGGGATTCTGACTTTTGCTTTCAGTTCTTCGTACTCTTCCCTCCAATTACTACGGGCTGTGATGCCGCCACCGGACCGAAAATGGAAGGATCCGTCCGCCTTTTTTTCGATCAAACGGATAAGAACACAAGTGTCGAGCTTTTCCCCATCAAAATACCCGCCGATGCCGCAGTAATAGCCTCTTGACGGGCCTTCCGCCCTGCGGATAATATCTAGTGTAGCTGGTTTTGGCGCCCCGCTTATGGAGCCTGCGGGTAGAAGACGTTGCAGGGTTGTCCCTAAGGTAGCCATCCAGTTCTCAGGCAGTTGACCACCGATGTTACTGCTTGTCTGGAGCAGGCCACGTTGGCTAGTGGCAATCTTGTGGAAGTAGCGGTAATTGGTTACCCGGACTTTTTTCGCCACCTGACTCAGGTCATTTCTGATCAGGTCCACGATCGTTGCGTGCTCTGCCACCTCTTTATTGCTGCGCAACAAAGCCTGCCTGGCCTTTGGGGTGTCTAGTGCCGTTCCTTTCATTGGTCGGCTCTCGATATAGCCCGTCGGTGAGATGGTGACAAAGGTCTCCGGACTGAAACAGACGAAATGGCCAGGCCAAAGAATACGGTACTTGGCCTCACTTTGCCAATAAATTTCTTCTAATGAACCGGTAAGGTCAACGGGGACAGGGAAAGTCAGATTGGTCAGAAAACTATCTCCTCGCTGTAAGCCCGCCTGTACAATTTCGAATGCTTCCCGGAAGGCCGATTCACTTATATGGTGGGCAAATAGCATTGGTGGCAGCATTCCACTAGGCGGTTGCCCTTCCTCTTCATAGCCTCGAAAGGAAAACCTTGGCTGATTTGCGCTCGCGGCACTTGCCGACCAAATCTGGGGCTTTTTATATTCGAAATCGACCAGAAAAAAACATGGTTCCCGCTTCAATCCGAGGCGATTAAGCTCCCGGGTCCATTGGTCCATATTTTGTGGCTGCTGCTTCATTCAAGTTAAAGACGATTATTGAAGGAAAAAGTTACGGTGGGAGATAATAAATTGAATCCACCAGTTGGCCGTCTTACCCTCTGCCTGCACTCAACCGTCCCATGCACCTGCGGCCGCGCCCAGAAAATCATTTGGAAAATAAAAATAAAAAAAGTTTGTCCAAGCTGTCACACTTCTTCCAACACCCGGCTATAAGTCAATAACAAGCTTACCAAAATCATGTTTTTTGATCAGCTAATCCTACCCGGGGCCCTTGGGTAGGAGGAAGATCAACTCGATAATTCAACCTAATGAAAAAGCAACTTTTTTCCCTTCAAGGCTTCCTACTGCTGTTACTCATCGGCGTCTTCACTTCTTGTGGATTGCTGGAAAGCGACGAAATTGAAGTACTTCCAGTATTCGATTGCCCACAAATTGAAGCCATGATTGGTGATTCTTGCGTTACGGCTGCTGGTGTTCTTGGCAATATCAACACTGACTGTGCCTGTGAAGGCCTCGGAAATGCCTTCGACTGCCCGGACTTGCAACTCAATTTTCGTGACTCCTGTACCACCGCTTCCGGCGATTTTGGCCTGGTTTCTGGTGATTGTAACTGTATTATTACTATGGACTCCACCAGCTTCGATTGTGATGCGCTGATGTTGAACATCGGTGATAACTGTCAGACCAATTCCGGCCCAGGTTACGTCAACGAAAACTGTGGCTGTTCCCCCAATAATGATTTCGATTGTCCTGATCTGCAACTGAACTACCGTGACAGCTGTGCCCTGAGTGACGGCAGCTATGGTGTCGTTGATGGAGGCTGTATGTGTAACGGAAGCGTCATCGTGTACGAATGTGACTCCTTAATGCTGAATGTGGGAGATCGCTGCCAAACCGCAGCCGGAGAAGGTGTAGTAACCCCTAACTGTTTTTGCCAGGTAAACGTCATTGACTATGACTGCCCCAATCAGCAAGTCAACTTTCTCGACGATTGCCTTATGCTGGCCAGTAACGGTATTGATACTATTGTAGGCTTCATCAACCAGGATTGTAACTGTGAGGCTTTCAATAATGACTTTGATTGCCCGGACCTTCAGCTTAATTTTCGTGACTCTTGCTTACTAGACAATTGGCAGGTTGGCATAGTAACAGACGATTGTGATTGTTTCGTAGATGCTAACTATGACTGCCCCGACCAGCGTGCTTTCTTTGGCGACGTTTGCCAGACTGCTGCCGGACTGCAGGGCATCATTAATCAAGATTGCGACTGTGAGCAGGTTAACAACGACTTTGATTGTCCTGACCTTAGCCTTGATTTCGGTGACTGGTGTATAACTACGGATAGTACCGCCGGTGCAATTAATCAGGCCTGTTTGTGCATTGAATCAACCTTTGATTGTCCTGACTTACAGGCAAATATTGGCGATGAATGCGTGACGCCTAACGGGGGTAGAGGCACGCTGAATCCCACCTGTAATTGCCAGTAAATAAAAGGTGATAACTGCGGAGAGGAGGGCTCCTCCTCTCCGCAGCCTACCTTTACCATTAGTCATATGAGTAGGAAGGTCGACATACAGCTAATTGCCAAGTGCCTCGTGAATAATCGTGCGGCACAACGGCATTTGTATGACTTGTGCCTGCCATACCTGAACCTGACCTGTCGTCGCTACCTGGTTAATGAAGCAGATTTGAAAGATGGCCTGCAGGATACTTTTATCAGTATTTTCGGTAACCTGCAGCAGTTTGATGTAGAGAAAGCCAGCTTTAAAACCTGGTCGACCCGCATCGCCATCAATGCCTGCCTGAAGTGCAACCGCAAACGAAAGCAGGCTGGAACCCAAGAGCTGGTCGTCAATATGCATGATCCCGAGATTGAGCCAGAGGTATTTGACCAATTGTCCAACGAAGATTTGGTCAGGTGGTTGAAGCAAATGCCGCGTCCGTATTTCGAAGTGTTTAACTTCTACGTGATCGACGGGTTTTCGCACCAGGAAATTGCCATTATGTTGGATGTTGATCCTCAGCTATCGCGGCAGCGGCTGGCGCGAAGCAGGGCCTGGCTGAAGAAACGTTTGCCACCTGATTTACGCGCTGACATCACCAGGGAACACAGGCTTGAAATCGGCCTCGTTCTTGTCCCACTCGCTCAGATTATCTCTCTTTTCTTAATCCAGCAGTCATGACCTTTTTCGAAAATATACTGAAAAAACGCCTTGGCGACGCTACTTCCACCAAAGGAGTAGCGCCCGATGATCTCTGGGCTGAGATTGAGCAGGGGCTGCCGCCGGAAGAAGAAATAATTTCTCCCGTAAACTGGGGTAAGATTAGCTTGACTTTATTGGGCTTGTTCCTGGCGCTGGCAGTCTCTTTTAGCCTTGTTCTACGGGAAAAAAAGATAGAGGTACCGGCCATCATCGCCATTGAATCTATAAATAAAAAGCCGTTAACATCCATCGAAAGGACCACAGTACAAGTGCTTGAAAAAGAGGAGAAAGCGCAAGGAGTCTCCGCCAGTGAAGTGGAGGGTTTAGTTTCCGCAAACGAGGAAAGTCACCAGCACCTGCAAGATGGATTGAGTACCGCTGATCTTCTTGATTCGTCGGTACGTGTTTTAGGAACCAAGACTGAACGAGATGCCCATGAAACCCTTACTGCGCACCAAGCTGCCAATTCCTTGGTGCCGCCCATTGAAGAGTACGAAGCTGTAGACAAAGCACCAGTAGTTGAGGGTAATAGATCTGAAGTAGTCGGTATCGATAAGTCATTGAATAGCTCACCATTGACTACGGAGAACGACACAAAGGCAGGAAGTATCGGTATAAAAACTACAGTTACTACGTCGGCCGATGCTTCAGAAGCGGTTGAGCTACGGAATACCACTGCCGTAAGAAAGCTCAATTTCGAGTTGCTGATAACGGGGCTGGTAGTGGCAAACAAAGATGTAGTGGTTGAAAATTTCAAGTCAATAACTCTCATAAAACAACTGCACCGCCCCCGGGCCGAAATCGGCATTTTTGTAGGCAGTAACATATTGCGACACAAGTATCCTTCCACTGGAGCAGATGACTTAGCTGATGTGCTAAACGCTACCCAGGGTGAAGCGCTGGGCCAGTCCGTTGCCCTTGAATTCGGTTATCGCTTACGTCCGGGCCTGAAAGTGTACACTGGCGTAGAGTTATTGAAAACCCACACTACTTTCCGGTATACGGAAAAGTGGGACACCGTCACGACGCGGAATGGCCAGCAGGTCGATGCTATTGCTACTCGACGCGTACAACACAATAACCGGCAGACTTTGCTCAGTGTCCCGTTGATGCTGGAAAAGACTTTTGCTTCCGGTCGTTGGGAAGCCGGGCTGGCAGCTGGTATTTCCTTCAATTACCTGAGCCAGCAGACTGGTCGGTCGCTGAACGCGTTTCAGCAAGTGGTTACTTATTCTAATGGAGGAGGAAACGATCTTCCCGCGCCGAATTTCTACCTGTCGTACCAGCTCCGCCCATCGATTAATTACCGACTGAACAACCGGATGAGTATTCAGACCAGGGTTGACCTTCGTTGGCAACGGTACGGCAAGTCGGCTTTGTATGAGCTGTCTGCCAATTCAATGTTGTACGGTGGTTCGTTTGGCCTTGTTTTTGGGCTTTAATTTAGGAGCTTTTTATCAGGACGAAGGGCACTCCGTGCCCGGGCTGTCGCGCTTGCCTCCCGCAACGTGTATTCACTATAGTAGGCCGGTGGCTCTGCACGCTACTAGCGGAAGCTGCGGCTGTCAACTAACCAAGGAGGCACGTGTGTATGCAATTGTACACACGGTAGGCATCTCCAATATACCTCTCCCAAACTTTGTTTTATCTTCCGCACTGATAATAGTGGCAAGTACTACTTCACAAAGTATCCAACCCGATTATGCGGAAATTTATAGCAATCATTCCGGTCCTCTTTTTAATGCTTACGGCATGTGGAGAGCAGACCAATTCAACAGAAAAGGCCGTTGATCATAATGACGAACAAGCAGCGGTTAAAAAACCAATGAATTTTATTTCCCATCGGGTGGTCGATAACGCCGAATGGTGGCGGGCCCTTACGGTGGGTGATGTGACTAATGATGGACTGCAGGACGTTGTCTACATTAACAATAATGTCAGCGGAGGATATCTAGGCTTCCGGACAGGTGCTACGGATGGAACGCTTTGGGTGGAAACCGTGGTGGCCGAAACACCTCCGGGCGGCGGCACCTTCGCTGCCGACGACCTGGAAACAGGAGATATGGATGGTGATGGCGACCAAGACATCCTGGCGGTGAAGCACACCGGTGAATGGGGTGATGCCCAAGCTAATGCTGAAATATTCTACTACGAGAACCCATCCTGGACGCCACACCCGATCGGGGAGGCAAAAGGTCCGGTCAAGGACCTATCTATTGGGGATTTTGACGGTGATGGCCGCAATGACCTTGCCGTGCTGACGCTCGAGGAACATAACCTACGCATTCATCAGCAACAGGAGGACGGTAGCTTTAAGTTGGTTCAGGACATCACCCGTGAAGGCCTGAACGAAGGCATGGACCTGGGCGATATCGACGGTGATGGCGACCTTGACATTGCCGCCAACGGGTTTGTGTTTATGAACCCTGGAGGAGACCTTATGGACGATTGGGCCATTGAAGTAATTGATCCGAAATGGAATACACAGACCGGTGACTGGAGTGCCAACGGGACCAAGGTTTTTGTGGCTGATATGTTAGGTAACGGCATGCTGGCGATCTTCATCAGCCACAGCGAAAGAGACGGGTATCCGCTCGCTTATTACCTGCGAAAAAGTGACGGGACTTACGTTGAAGGGATCGTGGTAGATACGTTGCCGGCAGCACATACGCTCCAGGTATTTGATATGGATATGGATGGAGACCTGGACATTGTTGCGGGGATCAACTCCGCCCGAGCGATCAATCTGGATCCCAGGGTCGATCATTTCGAAGTACTGGTGTTCACCAATGATGGCAACGAAAGATGGGGGCGTAAAGTGATCGAAAACGAAGGCATCTATAATGGGCGGGTAGCCGATTTTGAAGGGGACGGTGATATGGATATCTTCCGCTATCCCAACCACGAAGCGACCGAGCTCTTCTTCATGGAAAACCAGGTTAAGTAACTATACGGCGTCCCTTCGCGGCTCCTCCTTCGCGGCTCCTCTTTGGTGTCTTCGCGGTCACTGGTCTGCTCTACTTTCCAGTTTCGTACCTTCGCCATTAATGACAACCCTCACCCCTCAAGCGCTATGTACTGACCCCGCATGGCAGGGCTTCGCCCTGATAGATGTCCGGTCGCCCGGTGAATACGAGGAGGCTTGCCTGCCCGGTGCGCTGAACCTGCCGCTGTT
>JBLHRW010000089.1:0-14018 GCA_047626445.1 Neolewinella sp. | reverse complement strand
AGGTGCCTTAGGATACGTAGATTCATTAGGCGCGGTCGCAGGTGCAGGGGAAGATCCTTAAAAAGCCGTGTTTTACCCAACTTACCCCATGTACAATCAACTAAAAAAAATAGCCAAAAACCTCCTTTCAGCCTCCGTCCTCAAGGCCAACGAAGATCGCTTTCGCCGTCTGGTTGCCTTGCGTTATGCGGGGAGTACTTACCGGTGCAACATCTGTAATACTGGGCTGTCAACCTTTGTTAAATTGGAACGGGGAGACCTCCTCTGCCCGCGCTGCGGCAGCCTGCCGCGGGGGCGCCGACTGTGGCACATCCTGAGTGAGGAGATGGAGGTGAGCGGATTACGGGTATTGCACTTTAGTCCGCCTGAAAGCGTGGCCACAAAGCTGCGGGCATACCCATTGGCGGAGTACGTGACGACGGATTTTGAGGGAGAGTTTACGGCCGATAAATTCTACGACATCACCGCCATCGATGAACCTGCTGGCCGGTTTGACCTCATCATTTGTTACCACGTGCTAGAGCATATTCCCGATGATGCGGCCGCTATGCGGGAGCTGCAACGGGTACTTGCCCCGGGCGGCCTTTGCCTGATCCAGACGCCGTTTCGGGAAGGAGAGACCTACGAGGATGCTTCCGTCACTACGCCAGCTGGCCGGCTGGCAGCCTTCGGGCAGGATGACCACGTGCGGGTGTATTCCGTCGCAGGTTTAACGGAACGGTTACGAACCGCCGGATTCCGGGTAGCTGGGATCACTTACCCGCCGAATCATTCGCATGGCTGGCGGGCGGGGGAGACGGTGTTGTATGCGGAGAAGAAGTGATTTATTCTTTGTCAAGTTATTATCCCTGCTCGTGTGGTGGCAGTGCCGGCCCCTTTTCTCTACGAGTATGAATCTCCACCCCGTCGGTGGCGACTTTGCTGTAAGGAATGACGTATTCGCTTTCTTCTTCCAGTGAGCGGAGAATGATCATATTGTTGTTGATGGTCACTACTTCACCGCGTTTCTCGTCGATGGTCACTTCATCGCCCACGTGGAATTTATCCCGGTGATAAAAAGAGGCCAATAGGCTACTGATGGTATGTCGGCTGGCCAGGCCGTAGCCGATGGCGAAGGCGCCGGCAATACCAGCCAGAATAACAGACAGGTTATCCTCCATGAATTCGGTCTCTAGCTTGGCCTGTCGCAAAGAAATAAGGACCATGTTGAGCAAAACGAAGTAGAAGATAATATTAGCGATCAGCGCTCCGGAGGCTACTCCAAGGGCTTGGCAGGTCGTATAAACGAGTTTCTTGATAGAGTCGGCAATGAATATGCCGAATATTAGGATGATGAAGGCGGTTACCCCGTTTGGAATATACTCGATTAGGTCTTTTAACAGATCCGAAATGATCTTAAGGCCCATGGCCTCCACCGCCGCCATTGTGAAAATGATGATGATGAAGTAGTAGATACAACCAGCGACAATACGGCTGGGTACGAGATCGAAATTTGATTTTTCAAACATTTCGATGCTCATTAGCTTGTCGGCAAGCTTATCGACCCCAATCGCGCCCAAAAATTTTAAAATAAGGCGATGAAAAATCTTAGCTAAGATATAGCCGATGACCAAAATCACCAATCCTTTGATGAGGGCAGGGATAACGTTGAGCATCAGAATGCCCTGCTCCTTTAATGCGTTTAGAATACTTTCCATGGGCTTGTCTAGCGTATAATGTCATCACCGTTGGCGCCGCCCGGTTGGGGTGGCGGTCCCTGTGATGATTGATCAGGTTCTTCTTCAATGGTAAGATACAGGTCTTCAAGGTCAGTAATATCCCCTCCGAGCAAAACAGTGGCGGTATCAGCTAATTTTGGGAGAAACAGGTCTAGTAAATCAGTAATAAGGTGAACTGTACGAACACGGCTCTCAACTCCCTTCCGGATCTGATCCTGGTACTTCTCGACGTATTCGTCAATGTCCTCATTGTGTATTTGTAGAAAGCTGTTCATCATTATTCTCGGTTGGAACCGAATATTTCTTCGTGTTTACGTTTAGCCTTTTCCTTGGCACGTTTCAGTTGCATCTTTATCGCCGATTCGTTCTTGTCGAACATTTTGGCGATGTCTTTAATCTTTACGCCATCCTTGTATTTCAACAGCAAGAGACGGCGGTCTGTCTCGCTAATTCTGCGAAGGACTTCCTTCAGTTCATTTACCTTCATCGTGGTAAGGGCTTCGTCACTTACCTCCGTAACTTCGGTATCTGGCGGGTTTTCCACTTCGTCGGCAAATATGTCCCTGCTTCGCTTTTCCTTACGGATGATATCGATACAGAAGTTGTAAGTGACGGAATAAACCCAAGTGGAAAATTTCGATTGACCTTGGAACTTACCCAAGCTCAGGAAAATTTTAGTAAAAATTTCTTGCGTAGCATCCTTCGCATCGGATTCCTTTTTCAACATCGTCAGCGCCTTGCCATAGATTTTACTTGCGTAGCGGTCATGTAACAATCGAAAGCAGGTAGCATGGCGTTTTTCGCGGTACGCAATAACGATCTCATTGTCATCCATTTCTGGTTGACAACCGTGAAGATTGGCGCGTGTCATCTGGCGATTAAGTTTCAACGCATGCCCAGGATTTTTCCCAGACAACCGTTATAAAGACGTTAAAAATATTGTTAGGTCACACAATATAGATACATTTTTTTAGGCTACAGTACTATTCTTCCACCACGCGCTCCGCGCGTACTGCCGCAGCAACGTTGAAAAAACCCCGAATAGATTCCTCGCTGTCCACGTTAAAGACATTTCCCGGCGAATTGGCCACCGGAAGATCGAACAGGCCACTCTGCCCATTGTTGACCTGCTCCTGTACGATGCGAAGAAAGAGGTAAGCCTCCTGACTGATGGAAAGAACCTCCACAGCTACCTTGTCTCCTGCAACCAGGGGGATGGGCGAACCGTTGTCGTCTTGCTTATTAATGAAAAAGCGGATAGGGGCAATGAAGGTGATACCATCGGCATTGGTGCCGGGGCTGAAAGTAGCATCGTAGGCTAGGTTCAGCTCCAACGGGCGCACCAGTAACGTATCGTTGATGGTGCTACGGATGAGGTAGGCATCTCCTTGTCCGACCTGGTCGCGGGCATAAAGCTGGGCATACAAGCCTTCGTCCTGGCCCAGCGATTCTTCTTCGAACTGGAAGCTGATAGAATCCAGTAATGCAGTACGTTTCATCGTTGTAATCGAAGCGTACTGTTGATCGCCTCGCTGAATGCCGAGGCCAAACTCAGTCCCCACTTCCCCGAGGACTTGGCCGGCTACCGCCGGCGTCCATACGTAGCGCCCGGAACCCGCGTGATCGAAGATGAAGCAGTTGGCGGTGGGTACCTGGTTCTCCGTCTGGCAAATGATGATTTGCGCGTCGGTGACCGGCGTAGGCAAGCGATTATCGTAGTAATCCTGCGTTTCCGACAGGGTGATGGTCTGCGGTTCAGAGATGTTGTTGACCCAGGCTTCTACCACGAGTTCGGGCCCCTCGAAGCGGGAGTCGAGGGTGACGGGGTCTTCACAGGTGAAGAGGAAGAAGGGGGTAAGGGCGAAAAGGAGGAGCCGGAATGATGGTTTCATGGTTGCTTTACTTTAAGGGGGAAAGGGAGGAAAGGATTAAGGGGTAAAGGTGGGGAGGCGTTATGTACGCCTTTTTCCTTTATTCCCTTAATCCCTTTTACTTGAACTTGAAATTATAGCTGATGCTCGGGATGATGCTGCCCACCACGCTCAACTGGTTGGATTCGGTCATGATCGGCTGCCCGATGATCGGCCTGCCCTCACTCTGGGTACCCGAAATCGTAAAGGCGTTGCGGCGACCATAGAGGTTGTACACCCCGAAGATCCACTGTCCCTTCCAGCGCTTATTGGCGTTCTCTTTTTTAGGGTCGAGGGTTATCGAAACATCAAGACGGTGGTAATCCGGAATACGGAAGTTGTTGCGCCCACCGCCCTCGTTGTGCGGTACGAAGAATCCTAGTTGGTAGTACCCGCTGCTGGCCAGCGTAACCGGTGTTCCGGTATTGTACACGAAAGTGGCACTTAACGTGGCCCGTTCGCTCAGGTCATAGAAACCGGTGACGTTGAAGTTGTGGAGCTGGTCAAACCGGCTCGGGTAGTACTCGTTGTTGTTTACGCCGGGGGTCAGTCGCTCGGTCTTCGCCAAGGTGTAACTGACCCAGCCGTTGAAACGGCCTTTTACCTTCTTAACTTGAAATTCCGCGCCGTAAGCCCGGCCATCTCCCTCGAGTACTTGTCCTTCGACGAGCTCATTCAGCACCAGGTCCGCCCCGTCTACGTAGTCGATCAGCTGCCTGAAGTCCTTATAATAGAGCTCAACACTGGCCTCATAAGTATTATTCTTGAAATTACGGAAGTAACCGATGGCGAACTGATCGGCCAGCTGAGGTTCGATGTTGTTGGTGCTCGGGGTCCAGATGTCGAGAGGGATGGAAGCCGTCGTGTTACTCAGTAGGTGGATGTACTGCGCCGTACGTTGGTAACTGGCTTTTAGGGAACTGGTCTGGTTCAGTTGGTACTGAACGGAGGCACGAGGCTCGAGGTTAAACCAGCTCTTGATGGTTTCTCCCTTCTCTGTCTGGGTAACCCCAATTACTGGCCGACCAAGTCCTTCGACGGGTGCTTCGCCGAATTCGTAGACGGGCCGCCCGCCCAGGTAAGCAAAATAGCTGGCCCGTAGGCCGTAGTTTAGTTTGACCTTGCCATCAAACAGACTCCGTTCGTTCTCCAGAAAAACACTGCTTTCTATTGCCCACTGGTTGTTGATGCTGATGTCTACCTCTTCTCCGTCGCTGACGGCAATGGCATTGGCCGGCTCAAAGCGGTAGTAGATGCCCTGCCCACCAAACCGGATAATATTGTCGGGCGTAATGAAGTAGCTGAATTCCGGTTTAGCGCTCAAATTGACGATGCTGGCGTCCCAGTCGAAGGCATCCTGCTCAGGGTCGTCGCCGAAGTTAATGGCGTAGTCGTAGTCGGAATAATAGAACGTGAGGTTGCTGAACAGCCGGTCGTTAAACAGGTGGTTCCAGCGCAGTGTGCCAGTGGTGTTTCCCCAGCTAAAGCCGGCCTGGTCGCCGGGGGCGAACACGTCGCGACCCAGGTAACCACTCAGGAAAAGTTGGTCCTTATCACTGAATTTGTAATTTGTCTTCAGGGTAAGATCGTAGAAGTTGAGTTTGGTCCCTGCAAGGTCATCTCCCAAAAATGGTGCCGCTAATACATCGATATAAGACCGGCGGCCAGCCAGTAGAAAGGACGACTTGTCTTTTACGATCGGTGCTTCCACACTGAGGCGGCTAAAGATCGTACCGATACCGCCCTGCACCTCAAGTTGTTTATTGTTGCCCTCCTTCATGCGTACGTCGAGGATGGAAGACAAACGACCGCCATAACGGGCCGGGATGCCACCCTTATACAGCTTTACGCCTTTCACGGCATCCGGATTGAAAACCGAAAAGAAACCGAAGAGGTGGCTGGAATTAAATACGGGAGCCTCGTCAAGAATTACCAAATTTTGGTCAATGGAGCCACCCCGGACGTTGAAGCCAGCGGCACCTTCCCCCACCGAGCTTACACCGGGCAGGAGTTGGATGCTTCGCAGCACGTCCACTTCACCAAGCAGGGCCGGTAGCCGTTCGATGGTGGACATGTCCAGGTTCTCGACCGACATCTGGACTTCCCTTACGTTCTGGTCTTCTTCTTCGGCTGTAACGACGATTTCATTGAGTAATGTACCGGCTTCTCCCAGTTCAAAATCGATGGTAGAACTCCCCAGCAACTCCACTTCCTGGCGTTGATCATCGTAACCGAGATAGGAGGCCACCAGGGTATAGTTGCCCGGGTCGACCGTCAGGGAATAAAAACCGTATTCGTTGGTGGTAGTGCCCTTGGTAGTGCCATTTAGGTACACGGTAGCACCGATCAGGGTCTCCCCGTTGCTGGCGTCTTTGACGTAGCCTTTTACGGTGACACGCTCCTGGGCGGAGAGGCTAGTCATCAGGGTAACCAGTAGCAGGGTGAGTAGGTAAAGTTTACGCATTTAATTGAAGTCTTTGGTGCCCAACAACGGGCATGAGGCTTGGTTTACCCTACCAAGACGTTACTTAACCTGAATTCGATGGCCCAGCATACGTTAAGAGGGCGTTAATTGCATTATTTTGACTTTGGGCGGGGCCGCGGGTGCAGAGGGAGGTTGTGGGAGCGGCTGGGCCTTTAAGTTTGCTTGTCGAACTAACGAGTAGAGTAAAACTTAAACTGTTGTGTATTTCTACTTGTCGCGTAGCAACTCAAGTGCCCTTATAGTCCGACGACGATGCGCGTCGTACCGCTGGCGGTTAGTCCGTTACCCCGGACTTCGTCCAGGGTAACTATTGTGTATTCGCTACGCGAAATTCGGACCCGATAAATTTCTAAAAACTTATATTTGACTAGCAGCCTGTCGGGGAGAACCGAATCTGAGCCACCTGGCACCGGGCGTTTATTATTATGGTTTTTGGGCCAGGGACGACAACTTGGGCAGGACGCAGCGATAAAGCTCCAACCCCTTTGCTCCATATCCCTTCCTCTGCACCTGCGGCCGCGCCACCCCTTTCTTCCCTTCTTCCTTTTCTCCCTTTAAACCCTTCTCCTTTTCAACAACACTCCCGCAATAACAAACGCCGCCACCGCCACTACCAGCAAGGCAGTGAAACTAAGCCGCAACGTACCCATGCCAGAGAGGAAGCCCAGCAATGCCGGGCTGGCCAAAAAACCAACGTAGCCTAACCCCGCCACCAAGGCAATGCCCTCGGAAGAAGACACGCCTTTCGTTTTACCCGCCAGGCGAAACAACTCGGGAATGATGACCGAAAAACCGAGTCCCACCAAGGCAAAACCGATCAGGGCTGACCAAAATTCCGCCGCCAGCACCGCAAGGAAACCAAGGGCCGCAAGCGCCGTTCCGCCCATGATGATCTTTAGCGGACCGATCCGCGCAGAAATACCATCGCCCAGGAAACGCCCCAGCATCATGGTCGCCGAAAACGCCACGAAGCCGAAACCAGCTAACTGATCGGAGCTGATCTTCACGATGTCCAGCATGTAAAGTTTGCTCCAATGCTCGATCGCGCCCTCGCTGCCCATGATCATGAAACTAATGAGCGCCAGCCCCAGCAGAGGCCGGAGCAGGCCGAGGTTGAAACCACCCTCGCCCCGGTCCGTCTCCGGACTCCTGGCGGCCCGGTAACTTCCGGAAAGTAGCAAATTGGTGGCCAACACGAACCCGCTGATCAGCAAAGCATGCTGCCAGGGTTGGGCAAACAAGGGGATCAGCAGACTACCAATACCAGCACCAATGACACCACCCATGCTGAAAAAGCCGTGGGCCGCAGACATGAAATTGACGTCGTCCTCTTTTTCCAATTCCGATACCAGCGCGTTCATCGCAATGTCGGTTAGGGAGGTTAGCATACCCGCTCCGAATAGCACCAGACATAAGATAAGGAAGGTTGGCGCGACCAAGGGGGCTATCATCGCAAAGCCAAATGTGATGATGCCCAGCAGCGTTACCCGCCCCAACCCGATGGTCGCAATGATGCGGGACGACAGCGGAATGATCACCAACAGGCCAATCGAAAACGCCAGAAGGGCGAGTCCCAGGGTGGCATCGTCCAGCTGTAGCTTTTCTTTGACGGTGGGAATGTACAAGGCCCAGGTGCCGACGATGATGTTGAGGGAGGCAAAAACCCACGCTGGGGCGAGGTAGCGCCGGTTGCGCAGGATGAGAAGGAGAGAATGCATTTCGAGACGTCAGTTTTTCGAGTTGTCAGTTTTTCGGGGGTGTCCTATTGTCCAGTTACCGGGTTGTCTTATTGTCGGGTTGTCAAGGTCTCCACTTACGTGGACAACTTGACAACCCGATAACTTGACCTTATTTATTGAAAAACCGAAACACCGGCACGTCAATACTAAACGTTAGCATGCCCCTTACACTACGGGCATCCTGAACCAGATTAGAGTCGACGGTGGTGAACTCGCGCACGCTCGGTCCGTCCTGTATTCCGAGCCCCAAAGTAAAGGGGGATTTGGGGAAGTTGTACATCACGTGGAAGCCGGGAGCAATGACATTAGCCGGACGGAATACCGGCAGCCGGTCCACGCTGGGGGCCGCATCTCCGTCGGGCTGGCTGCCAAGGCGGAAGGCGGTGATCGCCCCAAGATCGATGAGGGAGCAGAAGAGGGTGATCGACTTAAATCCACCAATGTTGCGGCTGTAGCTGAACCCGACGGGCACGAACAAGGCCGCGCCGAAAGCATCTTCCTCGAGGCCTTCCGGATTGACGCCCTTAGGGAGGATCAACCGCTCGCGGCTCAGCGCCGCGCCGAAGTAAGCCCCTAATTCAACGCTTGATGGCCGGTTCCGCTTGATCTGAGAACTGCCCACTGGCAATGCTACGGTGTTAAGCGCCGCCTCAAAACCAGCGGGGTCGTTGGCCGACGCTACGTCGGCCATGAAAGTACCGTATTTAAAAAGCTTTTCCCGGAAGCGATCAACCCGCTGGGGGTTCAGTTTTTGCAGCTTTTTTTGGATGACTTGCAGCTCTTCCCGAATCCGACGAACCTTCAGGTCCCGGATGCTGTTGGCTGCGTCTTGCTTCGCATAAACGTCTAAGCCCGGTGTTACCAACTCTGCTTTGTAGCGGGAGAGGAGTAATTTATCGCGGTCGTCATTGCCAACCAGCGGCAGCGCCGCAGCGCTGGGTGGTGCCAATCCGATCGCCTTCAGGTCTTTATCCTGGTCGACAACGTAGTCTTCGATCAGCTTTTGCAGCTCATCCCGTCGGTCCTCAAGCCGTTGCTGTTTTTTGCTGGCCGTTGGGGCTACGTCGAACAACTGAAGGAGACTCAGCAGGTTGTCGATAGCATAACGGTATTCTCCCGTCTGGCTCAACCGGAATAATTCATTCAATTCCTTGCTCACGGCAGGAACCTTCGCAAAGGCAGGAAATTTTTCAACGAGTGAGGCAGGTTTTCCGGCTTGGCCGTTCGTATTGAAGACGGGAGCCTGTAGCAGGCTTTCCATCGTTTGCGTGATGAAGCTGACGGCAGCAATGCGCTTGCGTTGTTTGGAGGATGCCCCTTCCATGTCGGTATCGTGGTATGCCGTCTCGAATTCGGACAGGTATTGGCCGAAATCCAACAGGAAACCGGTAACTCCACTGGTAGAAATTTCACCGAAGTCCGGAACCCGGCTCAGCCGTTCCTGGCCGATACCGGCAAAGAGCTGCTGGGCGTTGGCGTTGGTTTGGAATAAGGCCAGGTCGTTGTTATTGACGAAGCGCCTATCATTATCGGTTGCATCAACGGACAATAGGAAGAATACCTGCTGTGCCATCCCGAAAATGGTTTCGAAAGTGGACAGGTTATGGTAGGCACGAACGAGGCTATCTGCCTGGTTAGCGCTGTAAGTCTCTAATGCGGCGGCCAGGTCGTTGTAGGCCAGTCGGGCGTTTTCGATGGCAGGCTGTAGGGGGATGAAGTAGTCGGCCTGTCGCGGTGCCATACGCATTTTTGCCGCCAGAGGAGAGTTGCTGTTGCCTTCCATCTCCACCCATTCGGTCAGCCGCTGACGGATAGAAGCCAGGCGTTGTTTTCCTGCTTTGGTTTCGGGAAGTACCTCCTCGGTCAGCCGGGCCAACATGCGTAAGGCGGGAGCATCGGAAACGGTGGCCTCCGCCTTTAGGTCGGCCAGCAACTGGGCTTTGTTTTCGAACAGGGATTTGGCTTTGAGCGCCGCTACATCACGTTGCTGCCGCATTTCGGTGCGGATGTTTTGTAGGCCCTCCTGCGCTGCGCGCAGCTTGGTCAGTTGCTCCTCGTAGGCGGTCAACTCATTGCGATGAGCGAGTACTTCCCGGACGGCAGTGAGGCCAGCAGCGCGGAGCTGGTTAGGGGCCAGTTTATTCGATTTTGGCCCGAAGAGTTGGTCAAATCGAGCCAGGCTGGGGTAGGCCTCGTAGAATTCATAAGCTTCTTTCCCCCGGAGCCAGGCTTGCACGATGCCGGTGGCGGGCGGACTACTATTCGTCTCCCAATAGTTGTTTTTTAGCGGCAGCCGGGCGTTGTCTACGGGCGTGTAAATGCTATCGATTCGGCCGAAGAAGGCCTCGAAGTTTTTACTGGCGAAGTCGTCTTCTTCTATTTCGGTTAGCAGGGGATTGAACAGCCGCTCACTTAGGGTGTCGCTGGCCGCCATGAAGCGGTTGTTGAGGGTAGCATTGACTTGGGTCAACTGATCGAAGGTGCGGAGAATGGCCTGGTAACCGGGGTTGGTCGTATCGACCTTGGTCATCCGCAGGTCGATGGCACAGCGCGTATCGATGCGGGTGCGTTCGAGTTCGCCATAGGTGAAGGCCAGGATGTCGGCCAGCGGAACTTCTCGCATCTCCAGGTCGAGGATGCGGTAAACGAGGAAGACGTTATATACCACCGGATCGCGGAAGGTCGCTTCGTTGCGGGCATCGAGGTAATTGCCCAGGTTGTAGGCAATGGCGTTGAGGTCTTCCACGAAAGCTTTGCGAATACTAGGTAGGATGGATTTGTAGTTCAGCAGGTCGAGTGTCGGCAGAAATTCGGTGGTGTGGGGAAACAGGTAGTTGAGGTCGTTACGCTGAATATCTTCCCGTAACTTGGTGAGGAAGGTATACGTCAGTTCCTCCTGGGCCCGGCGGCTGATCCAGTCACTGAGCCCGGCCAGGGCAGACCCCACCAGGTTGGCACTAGAAAGGTCCGTCGGCTGGTCATTGGCGCTATTGGCCGCTGCCTTCAGGCTTAGGTTATTGGCCGGGGGCGCGGAGAAGGTCTCGTGGATCTTACCCAGGTCGATCATTCCGTTTCGGCTGAAAAGCTCGGCGCCGGGCAGTTTTTGCAGGAAGGCACCCCGGCCGGTAACGTTCAAACGAGTGGGAATCTCTAACCCTCCCGTCGGCGTATACCCTTCCAGTAGACGGTCCAGTTTTTCGTTGAGCAGGTAGGTCCGAATTGGCCCATTAGCAGCATAGTGGGCCAATAATTCTGAGCCATTGAGCAGCGCTTCGATCCGTCCGGCGTCCGGCATCCCGCCATAATAGGCCAGTGTCAGGACGATGGTGTCAAGTGCTGGGTTGTTATCGGGAGTGCCGATTTTACGGGCATCCGGCGTTAGGCGCACGACACGTTCCAGGTCCAGGCCAATGTTTTGGGCGAGGACGCAGGTACAAGCCAACGGAACAAGGAGCAGAGTGAGGAAAAGAGAAAGCTTTTTCATACCGGTTATCATAGTGAAATCAATAAAACTGTGGGTGGGATTGGTAGGCAAATAAGTCTCTCAAAGCGCTCTTCTCTCAATTAAACAAAAATCTTCTTACTCATGAAATCGGCTCCCGCCTGAATCGTTTCCGGGAACGTAGCCCCCGTTGCCTCATTGACGGCAGGGATAATGACCTGTTCTATCCGGGCGGCCTCCTCATTCGTGGCGGTAACCTGATTAAGCGTCAGCCGCTCCTGGTATATGGCGCGGGCGAGGGTGAAGGCGTTGCGGGCGGCAACGTATTCATCCTTGTCGTACGGATCACGGTTACGCAACAACCGAAGCCTGCTTTTATCAATGCTGGATCGTAATACACTCAGGCTGTCAATCATCCGCTGATTGATGGGGGACGGAGCTTCATCGCTTTCTTCAGGTGCTGTAACGACCATAGTGGCGCCGGAAACGCCCTTTGCCCATTCCATCAGGGCGTCCTGGATGGCTTGCTTATCACTCTCTTCTGCGGCAATGTCGGCTTTTAGCTTTTCCAACGGGGCAAGGTCGACTTCCGTTTTTTTAGGAAACGGATCCATCTCCCGCAGCTGGTTCAGCTGGAAAATGAGGAGCAGTATAGCTTGCTTTGATTCGTCACTGACCAACTTTTGCGCTTGGACCACCGCCTGGCGGGACTCGTACAACTGTTGGCAAAGCCCGCTAACGTCGGTCAGCAACTGTTCTCTGAAGGATGACATGGGTTCTTGTAAGTAGGGGGTAAATAATGGGTGGAAAGGTAACGTATTTAAATGATTGTTAAGTGTACGCTATCGCATCGTTCTCTACGGTACTGGCCAAAATACCACCGTTACTTAGTTGAAAAGTCACAGAGTCAAGCAGTCACGTAGTCAGGGAGTCAGATAGTCAAGCAGTCAGGGAGTACTGTGTTTGGAGCTCACTGCGTTCGTGCGCCTGCGGCTTAGCGTGATTCCTTTTCCGGATTAATTGATAGGTCTGCACGAGCGAAGCGAGCATCCCCACTGGACTATCTGACTAAACTACTGCACTGAATCCCCCCGCAGCTCCCGATACTTCTTCCGCGCCTCTACCGCCAGGATACTGTTGCTGTAGTCGATGAACAGCGTCTCGTAAAGCTCCTGGGCTTTGGCTTTGTTGTCGAGCTGGTTTTCATAAAGCCCGGCAAGTGCCCACAAGCTATTGTCGAGGCGAATACTTTCCGGGAAATTGTCGAGAATTGATTGGTAGGCGGCTACGCCTTCGTCGTAGCGACGAAGTTTGACAAAACTGCGGGCCTTCAGGTACACGATGTCGTCTTCCAGCTCATGGCCAGGGAAGTCCGCTTTCAGTTTGTCCAGTTTAGCGAAGGCTTCGTCATAGCGATTCTGGAAGACCAACAGCTCGGCATCGGCATAAGTCTGTAAGGCAAGGGCGCTGGTATCCAGCCCCAGGTTGTCAATGATGAAGACGGAAAGATCCAGGGCATCATTGGCGATGAGGCGGGAAGTGGAGGCTTTAAGCACATCGAACTGGGACTGCGCCCATTCAAAATCACCCCGGAAGTAACTAAGGCGGGCATTCCGAAAGCGGGCTTCGTGGCCAAGAATGTCCTCCTTGAATTTTTTGTCGACCTGGGAGTACAACAGCGTGGATTCCCATATCTCTCCTTGCATCAGGTAGTAATCTGCGAGGGCTATCTTGGCCCGGGCCTGGACATCATCCTGTACACCGGGTGTTTCCACTACTTTGGAGAGAATACTAACGGCTTTATCGAGATTGTTGAGGAAAAGCGCTTCCAGTTCCGCCAGCTGAATGGCAATACGTGCGGATGCTGGATTGGTGCCGAACTCATTCAGGAACTCCTCGTAGGCCGTTTCCAATATGATCAGGTCTTCGCGGGTATAGTCGTAACCGTCGGTAATGGCTCGGCGCCGGGTCAGGAGGCCTTCACGCTTGGCTTCCAGGTAGAATATGTCGGAGGGGCTTTTATTATCTGTGATGTAATCAAAGGCACTGATGGCCGTCTCGTAGTCTTTAGCGTTCGCCGCCATCCGACCGATTTGTAGAACGCGTTCACCGCTTTCTTCGAGCCGCCGGTCTAGCGCACGCGCCTGACGCAAGGCCGCTTTGTAATCTTTTCGTTGGATGAATACCCAGGCCAGCATTTCCGGGTAGGTCGGGTCTTTGTCGTCTCCTGCCTGGATGCGGGTGTAAAGCTGTTTCTGAGCCTCTAATAGGCTCTCCTCATCGAGGTACCGCTGGAAGTAGGACTTGATCTGCCGTTCTCGCTTAGGCTGGGCTTTCAGTGCGTCGAGGTAGTTGCTGATCATGGGTTCCACGTCGCCCTTGCGGCGATATAGATCGCCGAGGTTATAGCTGAACAGCCCTTCTTTTTTAAGGAGTCTACCGCCCTTTTCGTATACCGCAATGGCGTACGCGTACTTCGTCATCCCGATGAATGCGTTGGCCAGCTGGGTGATGCGGTATTGATCAGTGGGCAGCTCTTCGATGGCCTTGAGGTATTGCTTTTTGGCCCCCGCGTCATCGAATTTTTCCTCCAGTAGCTGACCGTATTTAACGTATAGGGCTACCTCTTCGGGGCGCTTGCGGAGTTGCTTTTTGAGGGCGTCTTCCGCTTCGTCAAACCGTTGTAACTTCAACAAGCTGGTAACGTAGCGGTCGAAATAAAAA
>JBLHRW010000088.1:0-14028 GCA_047626445.1 Neolewinella sp. | reverse complement strand
TTGGGTATTCGGATTTTGGGCGGGCAGTTCCCTTATTAGCCGATCAGGCAAGAGCTGTCGCCAGCGTGTTGAAACGATACCCCCATCGGCCAAAAGTACTGGTCGGCCATTCGATGGGCGGGCCGCTACTGGCCCGGTTAGCGATGGATTACCCGGAGGAGGTAGACGGAATGGTCATGGTAGCTCCGTCCGTATCCCCGATGCTGGAGCCGGCCGCAGGCTGGCGTAAGGTCGTCAACATCATACCCTTCCGTTGGCTCACCCCAGCGGCCCTACGGGTGTGCAACCAAGAGATCATCCCGTTGCGGGAAGAGCTGGACAAGATGATGCCAGCCTGGCCCAAAATGGCTATGCCGGTGACCGTTGTACAGGGCACCGAAGATCAGCTGGTGCCCATGGGCAATGCAGCCTTTGTCGCAGAAAGCATCGGAGATACAAGCCTGGTCAACCTTTCCTACGTGGAAGGAGGAGATCACTTCATTTTGTGGAGTAGGGTACCGTTGGTTCGGGAGGAGATTTTGGGTGTATTGGCCAGAGTGAACAGATAATTTATTCTAAGAACCCGAAACTACCATATAATAGGCGTGGTAGAGGCTGCCGAAGCAGCTAATAGTTTTCACGGAGGGAGCACCGAGTTGCCGTCATTGGAGTAAGGGCAAGCTGCAAATCGGACAGTTATTGAATTGAGGTTCCTAAGGTCGGTTCATTATTTCAACCTCAATCAGCCAGATTGGTTAGGTGATGCCTCCCTTTGCTCCTTGTTCAAATTCCTTTGCACCTGCGGCCGCGCCTCATTAGTTCAATAGTCCATCGTATAGTAATTCATAGTAACGTCTAACGTGGCCACTATCGACTATGAACTACTGAACTATGCACCAACAAGCTCCCAAAGTTGGTAAGCGAACAGCAGCAAAAATAGCCCTCCAATAATTTTGTTCACATAAGCCGCCACCTCCTGAAAGCGCCGCAGGATTACCGCGCCCAACTCCACGTAGAGGACAAAAGCCAGTAAGGCTCCTAGTGCGCCGGCGAGTGAAAATCCGAGAAATACCGGATGCCCGTCAATGACGTAGCCATTCGCACGTAGCCAGCCAACAACCACTACCCAAAACGGGACGATCAAGAAATTAAAAAAGCCTGCGGTAAGCCCTCTCAGAAAGAACTTGCGATGATTGGCCTTCACCTGTACCTCTCTGATTTCCGAAGGTTTCGCAAACCAGAACCATAAACCCAAGGCCAGGAAAATAACGACGGATGCCCACTGGATGTAGTAGCTGATGTCGGCATGGTCCAATAAAAAGTCAATCCCGATCAACGCCACGTAAGTGTACAAGAACTCCGGGATGGTAGCACCAAGCCCATTCCTTAGGCCCGCGCTTTTCCCCTCACTGATGGTGGTTTGGGTGATGGTCAGGGTGATCAGTCCCGGCGGCAGGGTCCCGACAAAGCTGAGGGTGAAGGCGATTAGGAAGAGAATGGTAAAGGTCATTTAGTATTTATTGGGTTCCCCAGCCAGCTTCATATACCTCTGGTAATCGCTGATCGCTCGCCAGGCTTCGCCAAAGGTCATTGATTTTACGCCTCGGGCATTTTGCCGGAGATATATCTGGTAAATGATGCGCCAGTGCCGATAAATATCCCGGTAAGTGGCTCCGATCGGGTAGCTGGGATCGTAAATGTGCGCCGGTTCGGCAGTGACGCCGTTGAACTCCAGAATTTTGAAAGCTTCCCCTTTCCGGAGTTGGTCGATACTGGCACACTTCAGGTCAAACCGTCCGTAAAAAATGCCCTCCATACGGCGGCCAACCGAAGTAAACAGCGCATTGAGCTCCTCGTCAATCCAATGGTTACCGTTCAGAAAGGTGGTGCCGCGGCTGTGGTTGCCAATTGGCTCCAATAATAATTTTTCGCCGGCGGCGGGGACTACGGCCAGCAGGTCTTCTTTCTCTCGTCGGAAGCGTTCGATCTGCAGGCTTGCTCTTGGATAGGCCGCCATCAGGGCTTCCACCGTAGTTGTTCCATCGCCGGTAACGTGGAGCATCTCCTTTACGCAGATGGAGGTAACAGCACCTCCTGTTTCTCCCGGCATTTGGTAATACATCACGCTGATTTCCTGTGGCAGAGAGACGAATTCCTGCACCATAAAAGCTACGCAGCTGCGCTGCAAGTAGTGCCGAAAATTCATTTCATCGTCGAGTTTTTCCACCATGAAGCCGCGTTCTCCCACATCTGGTTTGGCGATGATCGGGAAGGTGAGGCCGGCAGCTTTGATCCGGTCTAACAGCAGCAGCGGATCACGTTCTTCGGCCGTAACAAATAGGGTGACGGGCAGGTAAGCTTCCGGGATTCGGCGCAGGATGTTGATCTTCGATTCTCCCAGCACGCCGCCGGTTTCAATGCCGGGGTTAGCCGTGCTAAAAAAGAATAATTTCCTTGCCTTCACCGCAAAGAACAGCCAGAAGAAAACGGTCGGAATGTTCGCCAGCCAGATGGGCCAGTATTCCCAATTGCGAAGCCTAAAGAGAAAGGGCCGCCGCCCGGCATTACTCGGCACACAGGATGACTTTACGGTAAGTGAGGGTAGAACCTGACGATAGCTCGATGGGGCCCTGGCACACTTCATCAGATGGGCGGCCGAGGTAAAATTGTGCCTCGCAAAGCACTGCTTCACGCTGTTCGATCAGGGTCATTATTGAGTTATTAACGGAAGACAAGGTAAACAACTTAACGATGTTGAAAATCGAAAGGACCGTTTTGCTAGCCGATTTCGAGGAAACTTGTCGGAACATGACCTAAACCCAGCAGGAGTAGCGGGCTTGAAAACGAATACGCTAGCTTTACGCGTAGTTGTTGTGCTCCGGTTACAGGGGCAGTTGTTGCAGGGGGCTGTCGACAAAAGGTAATCTTCTGCACCTTCCAACTTATAATTTCCAACCTTTAAAAGCTATGTGGAAAGAGATAATCCTCTTATTACTACTCTGCTGTGGCACTTTTTGGGCGCGGGCGCAGGGTGCAGAGAAAGGTTTTAAAGAACTGGCCCTTGGCGTAGAAATCAACGCCGTTACGGACGGGGAACCGACGGGGCAGGGAGCGATTTTATTGGGGGGGGGTAGTTTAGGGCGGCGGTTTTGAATTTGTTCTTCAGCATTCATGCTAAAAACCCTTTTCAACCAATTCTCTCACCGCCTCGTTTACAACCTCATGTGCACTGTCACCTACTACCCCTTCTCTGCGGACCATTTCCTCTTCGCCACCAACCGCGACGAAGCTCCCAAGCGGGCCGCGCAGGAGGTTATTCGAAAAAAAATCACCAACGGGAAGACCCTGTTGTATCCCCGTGATACCGGTGCCAACGGCACCTGGGTCGCCATCTCCGATGCCGATCAGCTCGTCTGCATCCTAAACGGCGGCCGGGTGAAGCACCGGCACGAACCACCTTACCGCCTCAGCCGGGGCATCATGGCCCTGGATTTCTTTGACCACCAGGACATCACTGCCTTCACCTCGAATTACGACTTCAGCGGCATCGAACCCTTTACGATGGTCATCTACGACAACAAGCGGTTAGTAACCTTGTACTGGGATGAGGTCACGCTGGAAGTCCAGGAATTGGACCCCATGGTTCGCCAACTATGGTCGAGTTGTACGCTGTACCTTCCGGCGCTGCAGAGCAAGCGCAAACGGTGGTTCTTCGATTGGGCCATGCTCACCAACAACCCTACCCGTGCAGACTTATTGGCTTTTCACTGGACCGGTGGCAGCGGTGACCCCGAAAACGACCTGGTGATGAACCGGCACAACGTGGTACGTACCACCAGCATCACCAGCCTGGAGAAAACGCCTAAGGTTTTTGACCTCCACTTGTTTCAGGTTATGAACAAAACGGCCGAGCAGTATTCATTGCGCATAGCGGGCGGCAATAAACTTACTTCAACACCTCCCACAGGTCTTCCCAACCCTTCCGGTTCCTGACAACCACATCGAGGTATTCCCGCCATACCGGTTCATCTTGCCCTCGGTCCTTAATGATGGCGCCGGTCAGGCTGGCAGCCAGGAATTCCGGCTCCAGGCCACTGCCCGTGCCGAAGTGATGGCTGAGGGCCCGGGATTGGTTGACGACTGAAATGGCTTCTGCCGTTGACAACGTACTGCTGGGCATTTTCACCTGGGTGCGGCCGTCTTCTGTCCGGCCATTACGCAGTTCCCGAAAGATGGTCACCAGGCGGGTGATCTCGGCGGCGACGTCTTTTTTGACGGGGGGTAACTCCATGCCGGCAGCCGCAGCGGAGCTGCGGTCGGTCACGATCCGGACTTCTTCCTCCAGCGTAGCAGGCAAAGGCAAAACAACGGTATTGAAGCGCCGGCGCAGGGCGCTGGACAGTTCGTTGACCCCCTTATCCCGGTCGTTCGCCGTAGCGATGATGTTGAAGCCGCGAACGGCCTGGATCTCCCGGTTCAATTCAGGTACTGGCAATATTTTTTCGGAGAGGATAGTGATCAGCGCATCCTGTACATCGCTGGGAATTCGGGTCAGTTCTTCTAGGCGGACAATCTTGCCGGCCTGCATCCCGGTCATGACCGGGCTGGGGACCATGGCTTCCTCGCTTGGCCCTTCGGCCAGCAGGCGGGCGTAGTTCCAGCCGTAGCGCAGGGCGTCTTCGCTCATCCCGGCGGTACCCTGTACCAACAAAGTAGAGTCTCCGCTGATGGCAGCAGCCAGGTGCTCACTTACCCAGGTTTTAGCGGTTCCCGGCACACCGACCAGGAGTAATGCACGATCGGTCACCAGGCTAGCCACAGCAACTTCGATCAGGCGGCGATCGCCAAAATATTTCGGAGTGATCTCGGTACCGTCGGCTAGGGTTTCGCCCAGCAGGTAATCGACAACAGCGCGGGGGCTGAGGTTCCAGCCGGTGGGCCTTATGCCCTTATCTTGTTTCGCCAGGGCCTTGAGTTCTGCGGCGAAAGCCGTTTCGGCGTGGGGGCGGAGGACGGTGGGAGTGGTGGAGCGTTTAGCCAAAGGAGAAGTAACGTTTTTGGTAAAATACGAGTATTATACTTCAATCACCAATCAAATATTGCCAATCGCATATCTTTGACCTTACCGGTTCTTAGGCCGACGGCGCTTGCCGCCCTGGCCGCCCGCCATACCATGACCTGCCTTACCCATCCGTTGAGCAGCTTTCATCTGGCCCGATTGTTTCAGTGCCTTATCCATCATGTCGATCTGTTCGCGGATCTGCGGGATCTTGATGTTGGCCTCTTTGGCCTTCTTCAGGTACTTCTTTGCTGCAGTAAAATTCTTACGTTGGTATTCGATCTGAGCGAGCTGAAAGTGCAGCGTAGCTTTTTCCGTCGGCGTGGGGATGTCGATGGCCTCGGCCTTACGCAGCCAAACTTCGCCGCCGTCGATGTCTTTGCGGTTCAAGGCAATGTTACCACGCATCATATAGTAAAAGGCGCGGTTGGCGCTGTAGAGCCACTCGGGCTTCAGCGTCATGTTCAACGTCTTTTCTGCACCGTCGAAGTCCTGGGCTTGGATCTGCTTTGCTGCAGGAGCCACCGTGCCAAGGAAGATGAACCCACCCAGCAAAATCAACCCGGTGATGACAAAGAATATGCCGTACCAGATGCCCAGGGTAACCCAAAGCGCGATACCACCGACCAGACAGAGGGCGATGAGGGCAAAACGGATATAAGGAGGTATTACGAACATATGCAAGCTATTTGGAGGGGCAAAGATATGCAATTGCTGGTACGAAATACTTGCCATGGTCACAGGGCAATCGCATTAGAGCAAATTGGAGGCTTCGACAAGCTTAGCCACCGACCAAAATCGAGCTTCCCGCTTAAAATTCCCCTGAGGGAAATTTTAAAGCGGGTCCTAAATCGAAACAACGGTCCCTGAGCTTGCGATGTGCGGAGCCTGTCGACGTATCGAAGGGACTAAGACTTGTTCAATCGTTTCCTAATGCGATTACCCTGTGGTCACCTTATTAGATCAGCTCCGGAAAGCCAGCCAGATAAACTGGCTGAAGGCTAAAATAACTGGATTAAAAGTAACGATCTTCCTTTTCAAGACAATTAACAGACGAACCTATAAATTCCTATTTCAATATGAAAGTCCCTTTTTTGCTCTTTTTTACCTGTTTACTCGCAAGCTTCGCCTATGCAGGCACCTCACCACTACCATCGCAGACCACTGCCCCAAACCTGGATTGGAAGAGTAACCGCGATTTAACAAGCAGCCAGTTCAGCAAGTATTTCAAAGACTATTCCGCCCAGGGTTACCGAATGACGGATGTCGACGCCTACCCAACTTCTTCCGGACTACGCTACGCCATGATCTGGGTCAAAAACACCGATCGGCGCGGCTGGGCAGAACACCGGGACATGACCTCCGAAGCCTATAATAAAAAGTGGACGGCGTATAAAGCAAAGAACTACCGCCCCATCGATATTGAGATGTACAAGAACAACGGAAAATGGTACTACGCCGGCATCTGGGAAGAAAACAAGGAGCGCTTGACCTGGAAGAGTAACCGCAACCTGACGGGTAAAGTCTACGGCGAACAATTCCAGGAACGGAAAAAAGCCGGCTTCCGCCTGATCGATATAGAAGTACACGATACCCCCCAGGGGCCACGGTACGCCGCGATATGGGTTCAAAATAAAGGCAATATTCAATGGGCCCAGTTGCGGAATATGTCCCGGACCACTTACCAGGCGGAGATTGACAAACGGAGTGCTGCTAATTTCCGCGTTATCGACTTCGAATCCTACATGATCAAAGGCCAGGAGAAGTATGCCGCCATCTGGATAAAAAAGAAGTCCGGTCAAGCAACGATTATTAGGTCCGGACGAAATGAAGTCAGTTTCGCGAACTACTGGCGCCAGTACCGCGATGAGGGCTACCGCCTAATTGACTTCGAACGATACAACACCCCGAGTGGATCCCGATATGCCGGCGTCTGGGTAGAGAATAGTGATCGCTTTCGCTGGAAGCACAAAAAGGAGTTGGACAGAATTGTCGAAAACTATCTAAAAACCAACAACCTTAAAGCCCTCTCCGCCGTGGTGATGGAAGGAGATAAGGTGAGGTACCAAAGAGGTTTCGGCTGGGCAGACCAAAACGCCGGTAAAAAGGCCCATGGCCGAAGTGTCTACAACCTCGCAAGTGTTTCTAAAGTAGTGGGCAGTACCCTGGCGGCCAAACTTGACAAGCAAGGCCGCTTGGTGGACGGTACCCCAATCAACCTCGACCTCACCCTGCCCACCCGGGATTATATCAGCCTTCCCGCCAGTGGGCATACCCACACCCTGGAGCAGCTCGTGGCCCACATTGGTTGCATCGAAGGTTACCAAAATCCTCGGGCAGAACCTAGCGGTCATTTCCCCACCGCTCAGGCAGCCTCCAATGCAATCAGCGACCGCGCTACCGTATCCGGATGTACCGTTGGCAAAAGTTACATCTATTCCACCCATGCCTTCACCCATCTTGGTGCCGTTTTGGAGAAGGTTACCAGGCGGGGTATTTCCCGGTTAGTAGAGGAAGAAATCGCCCAAAAATATAATTTGCCTAGTCTGCGGTCCATGTACCGGAATAGAAGCCTACGGAAGGATTATGAAAGGGTCAGCCCCTACAGCTCTAGTGGTCGCGAAATAAACTACTCCAATAACAGCTGGAAAGTCCTCGGTGGCGGCCTCGAAGGGGATATGGTTGACCTCGCCAAATTTGCCCGCGGCGTCCGGAAGGGCACCATTGTCAATCCGTCAACCCGCGATTACCTCTGGACGAAGGTCACACCTTCAGTTAGCAATAACGGCATCGGTTGGAACATCAACAACACTGGTAGTTTCGCGGAGCATGGTGGTGATGGAACGGGTACCAAGACTTACCTAAGGGTATATTTCGGAAACAAGACGCAGTACGTTATTTCCCTCGCTTCTACTCGCAAGACCAGTACCGTCTCGTTGCCGACTCTTGCGAACCAGATCATGACCAAAATTCAATAGAATTCACGAAACTAGTGGTGCGTCAAGTCAACCTTGACGCACCACTAGCCATGAAAGCTACTCCAGGCTTGCATTGTATTTCTTCTCCGCTCTTTTAGCGATGAAGACGGAGATCTCGTAAAGGATGTAAAGTGGTAGCGCAATCAATACCTGGGTTACCACGTCCGGAGGAGTAAGTACACTGGCCAGGATGAGGATGCCGATAAAGCTGTGCTTGCGGTATTGCCGCATCGATCCGGCGGTAACCAGGCCAAAAGAGGCCAAAAAGTGGATGAGTACTGGCAATTGGAAAATCAGTGCAGCGGGCAGGGTAAACATGACCATATAGCTGATCACGGAGTCGAGCGTAGGAATGTTTGCCGCTCCTCCCACCGTAAAGTTGGTCAGAAAGTAGGTACCAAAAGGCGCAATGATCAGAAACCCGAAGCTGATACCAATGAAGAATAACAGCGAACAGACGAAAATAACACCGCGGGTAGCCGATTGCTCTTCTTTATAAAGTCCCGGACGAATAAAGGACCAGAATTCGTGAAAGACGTAGGGGAAGGAAACAACAAAGCCTCCGACAAAAGACATCTTAATTGACGTGATAAACGCCTCTCCCAATCCGATGGCCTGAACGACAACATCCGTTTCGGGCGCCATACAGAGTGAGCCGCCGGAAATACTACAAAACCATTGATAGCTAATAAAATCTGACTTCGTCGGTCCCAGCAGGATTCGTCCAAAGTACCAATCGCTAAAAATGAACAGTACGACACCGCCAATAGCAATGGCGATCAACGCCCGCATTACATGCCAGCGCAGCTCTTCCAGATGGTCGATAAAAGACATCTCTTTCTCTTTTGGGGGCTGAGGCTTCCCATTTTCGTCAATTTCCCAGTCGTCAACGTTGACTTGATCCAGTGCCATGGGGCGAAGATAGTATTTAGTGATTAGTGGGTAGTAAGTAGTTTGGTCCTCTTTGGAAAATTTTACTTTCCGACGAGGTGGGCGCGGCCGCTGGTGCAAAAACGATTTTTAAGGAGCAATGGTTGGCTTTGTAGTCAGGGAGTCAAAGAGTCAGATTAGCCCCTGACTTCTTTGACTATTTGACTCCCTGACTCTCTGACTCTCTGACTACCTTTGCCTCATGTTAAAAATTGGACTCTTCGGCGTAGGCCATCTCGGTAAAGTTCACCTTAAGTGCATCCGCCTGGCGAAAGCACATTATGACCTCATCGGCTTTTACGATGCCGATACGGAAATGGCCCGCCGGGTAGCCGACGAATTTCACCTCAAGGCTTACGATGATCCAGCGGAACTAATTGCTGCAGCCGACGTGATCGATGTGGTCACCCCCACCCCCACCCACCATAAGATGGTCAAAATGGCCCTGGAGGGTGGCTGCCACGTTTTCGTGGAAAAGCCCCTCACTGAAACCCTCGAAGAGGCCAAGGAACTGATCGAGTTGAGTCGTAAAACTGGCAAAGTCGTCCAGGTAGGCCACGTTGAACGGTTCAACCCCGCGCTCCTCGCGCTGGGCGACCTGAAGATAAAACCCTACTTCATCGAGGCGCACCGCCTGTCTATGTTCAACCCTAGAGGCGTCGACGTCTCCGTGGTACTTGACTTGATGATCCACGACCTCGACATCATCCTGAAACTGGCCGACGACGAGGTGGTCGATGTCCGCGCCAGCGGCGTGGCCGTAGTATCCGACCAACCCGATATCGTCAACGCCCGCATCGAATTCAAAGGCGGCGCGGTGGCCAACCTCACCGCCTCCCGCATTAGCCTGAAGAACATGCGTAAGGTCCGCCTCTTCCAACCGGACGCCTACATCAGCCTGGACCTCCTGGAAAAAGAAAGCCAGATTGTCCGGCTGTTTGACGCCGACGCCGACGTGCCGGAAAACGGCCAGCAGTTTCCGCTGGAGACCCCCAAAGGGCCCCGCATTATTCACGTCGACCAGCCCGACAGTGGCCCAATCAACGCCATCCAGATGGAGCTGGAAAGCCTTGCAGACAGCATAACCCAAGGAAAACCCGCCGCCGTAAGCATCGAAGATGGCTACCGTGCGTTAGAACTGGCACACCGGATCTCCGCCGCCGTGGAAGCCAACCAACGTAAACACCCCGGGCAACGGGATTAAGCCTTTTGGTGTCCTTACTCCTAAGTGAACCGTTACATGAATAGATTTTTTACGCTCCTGCTTTCCCTGGCTACTTTGCTCAGCTTTACCGGTTGCCCGGCAGACCTCGAGGTTGTACCCGCTTTTATCACCATCGACAGCTTCGACTTACAAACCCCCGCATTAGGGGCCGCTACTTCCGATATTTCGGAAGTCTGGGTGTTTGCCGGCGAGAATAATAATTTTATCGGCGCCTTCCCGCTACCTGCCCGCATCCCCATTCCCCGATCTGGTTCTACTGACCTGCGCTTAGAGCCAGGCGTGAAGCAGAATGGCGTAAGTGTCACCCCCGAAATTTACGAATTTTACACGCCAGTACTCATTACGCTAGAGTTGGTCCCAGGTGAAACCATCGACATAGGCAGCCCAGTGATCGGCTACCGGCCGGAGGCAAGGTTTGCCATTTTTGAAACCTTCGAAGAAGGCTTCACCCGCGCCTTTTCCGAGCGCGTTCGGGGGGATACATCCATAATCCTTACGCAAGAGGTCGTCCGAACCGGTGCATTCAGTGGAAAGATCTACCTATCTGACGCCAACCCGCTCGTGGAAGTCGCTTCCACCGAATCCTTCAGTGGGCTGACGGATGTACGCCGCTACGTATGGCTCGAGATGGATTTCCGAAGTGACGCCAATGGTCAATGGGGAGTAACCGGTGCCAACGGCATTGACGTCATCAGATTTTTCGACGCCGGTTTTCGCCCACGGGCCGAATGGACCAAGGTCTACTTCAACCTCACGGAAACCATCACAGAATCAACCCTCGAGGAATATAGGGTCAACCTGACAACGCTTTTACCCGCTGAACTATCGGAGGGCGAAGTTTATCTTGACAACATCAAACTGATCCACTTCTGAGCCGTCAAAGCAAAGCAGACAGGACTTCGCCGCGGACACTCCGCCCCGACACCGCCGCCCGACGGCGGGAGGACCGTCGTTTTTACATTGGTGCCGACTTCTTCGCCGCCTGGCTGGCCTGGACCGTCTTCTTCCTTATACGTTCTGGCAAACAGGGTAACATCGTTACCACCGAAAGCCTGACCAACGATGTCAATTATTACTGGGGCAGCCTGCTCATCCCTCTGGGCTGGATTCTCGCTTATGCCCTCTTCGATCAATACCGGGACATTTACCGCCTCAGTCGGTTAAAAACCCTTTTCCAAACCCTGTTGCTATCTATCGTCGGGGTACTGCTCCTCTTTTTTACCGTCCTGCTCGATGACGTGACGGCCGATTACCACGATTACTACCAGAACCTGCTGAGCTTACTGGCCCTGCACTTTACGCTGACGGCTACCGTCCGGATGGTACTCCTTACCCGGGCGAGCCGTAGGCTCAAGCAGGGGGAAGTGACGTTCAACACCCTGATCATCGGCGGTAGCGAGGCGGCTATGAACCTCTACCGGGACGTCCGGTCCCAACCGAAAGGGTTAGGATATCGGTTTGTTGGCTTTGTAGATTCGCGGCGCTCCGCGCCGCCCCTCCTCGCCAACGAGCTCCCACTGCTAGGCAACCTCCGAAAGCTAGCCGCCGTCATCGAGGAACACAACGTTGAGGAAGTCATCATTGCCGTCGAAACCAGCCAACATAACCGCCTCCGGGAACTGCTCAACATCTTGTTCGATTTCGAAGACCGTGTGTTGGTCAAAATCATTCCCGATATGTACGACATCATGCTCGGCTCCGTAAAAATGGACCACGTCTTCGGCGCCGTCCTAATCGAGATCCAGCAAGGGATGATGCCACGCTGGCAACGTCTTCTCAAGCGGGGAATCGACCTTTTCGTATCCGTCGTTATGCTTTTACTGCTGGCCCCCTTACTGATCTACGTAACCATCCGCGTAAGACTTTCCAGCACTGGCCCCATCTTTTATCAGCAGGAGCGTATCGGCCACAATGGCCGCCCCTTTAACATCATCAAGTTCCGGTCGATGTATACCGATGCAGAGGCTACCGGTCCGCAACTCAGCAGTGACACCGACGACCGTTGCACCCCCTGGGGCGGCACCATGCGAAAATGGCGGCTCGATGAATTCCCACAATTTTGGAACGTACTGCGGGGAGACATGTCCCTCGTCGGCCCCCGCCCTGAACGGCAATACTACATCGACCTGATCAGCGCCCGAGCACCACATTACCGGCACCTCCTGAAGGTGAGGCCGGGCATCACCAGCTGGGGGCAGGTCAAGTACGGCTACGCCAGTAACGTAGACGAAATGATCCAACGACTCAAATTCGATATCCTTTATATAGAGAACCGGTCGTTGGCACTTGATTTCAAAATATTGTTTTATACGGTGGTAGTTTTGCTGCAAGGGAAAGGAAAATAGTAGGTAGTGGGTAGATTGATAGTGGGTAGTGCTGCCGCACGGGGATGCTCACTGCGTTCGTAGTACATATCACTAGGACGAGTAATCCGGCGTAACTTGCAACTTGACAACTCGATAACCTGACAACTCGCCCATGTTCCAAGTAAAAGGCCGCCTAGTAGACCTGGACACCCGCACCACCTACGGTGCCATCATCACGGTAAACGACGCCGGTTACATCGAGGCCATCGATAAAGACCCGACGCACGACAAGCGGGGCTGGTTCATATTGCCAGGTTTTGTAGACGCGCACGTACACATCGAAAGCTCCATGCTGCTACCGGTGGAGTTTGCCAAGATGGCCGTTACCCACGGCACCGTAGCGACTGTTTCCGATCCGCACGAGATCGCTAACGTAATGGGCCTGGAAGGCGTGGAATACATGCTGGACAACGCCAAGCATACACCGCTCAGCATTAACTTCGGTGCACCAAGTTGTGTGCCGGCCACCAGCTTTGAAACCGCCGGAGCGACGTTGGGCATTAAAGAGGTCACGACCCTGTTGGACCGGGACGACATAAAATACCTCAGCGAGGTGATGAACTACCCCGCGGTCCTGCACGGCGACAAGGAAATGCTGGCCAAGATATCGGCCGCTATTGAGCGAGGGAAAGCAGTTGACGGTCACGCGCCAGGTTTGCGCGGAGCAGAAGCCACCGCCTACGCCCAGGCAGGCATCACTACCGACCATGAGTGCACCTCCGCCGCGGAGGCGCGCGACAAACTCGATGCCGGCATGAAGATCCTCATCCGTGAAGGATCCGCCGCAAAAAACTACGCCGCCCTGCATGAGCTGATCGACGAATTCCCTAACCGGATGATGTTCTGCACCGACGACAGCCACCCCGATGACCTGATGGCTGGGCACATCAACCTGCTCGTGAACCGGGCCATCAAAGATGGACATGAATTGTATGATGTACTTGACATTGCCTGCCGCAACCCAGTCAACCACTATGGTCTGGACATCGGCCAATTGAAAGTCGGGGACCGGGCAGACTTCATTCAGGTAGATGACCTCCGCTTCATGGCCGTAATGACCACCTACATCAAAGGTCAATTGGTCGCCGAAGCCGGCCACCACAACCTGTCCGACTTCCGTCCCGAGCCCATTAACCGTTTCAACTGTCTACCAAAAGTACCGGCGGACTTTTCCGTTGCGCCGGGGCCGGAGGGTAGCAAGCTTCGGGTCATCGAAGTCTTCGATGGTGAGCTGGTCACTGGTAAACAGCTGCTCTCCCCTACCCTCGACGCTGCTGGCCGGCCGGTCGCGGACCTCGAGCGCGACCTGCTCAAGATTGCCGTCATCAACCGATACGAAGATGTGCCACCGGCCATTGGCTTCGTGACCGGGATGAAACTGGAGCGGGGCGCGATCGCCAGTTCGGTGGCGCACGACAGCCACAACATCGTTGTGGTGGGTGTGACCGATGAAGACATTTGCCGGGTGGCGAATGCCGTGATTGCTGAGCG
>JBLHRW010000087.1:0-14047 GCA_047626445.1 Neolewinella sp. | reverse complement strand
AGTAATGCGGTGGTACTGGAGATTGCCCACCAGCTTGTTGCCGCAGGCGAAGAAGTCGGCAGTTTGATCTTCGTCGATTCCAGCCCTACCCGGCTTGACCCGGTAGCGAAGGTTCCCTTGACGCCGTTGTACACTGCCTGGCGCATCGTCCGCGACGCCAACTGGAAGCTGCTCCGTCGTAGCTTGTACCGCCGCTGGTTTTATGCCAAGCAGGCGCTTGGCGTCCCCCTGGAAGACGAACAAGGAAGGACCCTCCGGCTGACCATCAACGGGCTGTACAAACTATATTTTGATTACCCGTGGGTACCCATTGAACGTAAGATCACCCTGATCCGCAGTACCCAGTTTGCGGAAGATCCGGGCAAGAAGTTCCACAAAGAACAATGGCAAAAGCTGGCCAAGGCTGGCCTGGACGTCCACGTCATCGACGGTACCCACATCGGCCTGTTCGATGAACCGCTGGTGGAAGGACTCGCCACAACCGTAGAACAATGTCTGGAAGCACCGGTCGTCACCGCACCCTGAATCAAACGCCCTGGGCCGTTGCCGGCGCTTTCCCAACCTTGCCACTAGCCGGGCAGGTACACCTATGGCGTGCCCCGCTCTCGCTCAGTCCGGTCCATACCGGACACCATTACGAATTACTCTCTCCGGACGAAAAGCAGCGCGCCGCCAAATTTCATTATTCCACAGACCGGGACCACTTTATCAATGCCCGGGGCATCCTCCGCAGCCTGCTGGGGCAATACCTGAACCTGCCGGCAGCAGCGATTGAATTCACCTATTCTGCCTACGGGAAGCCTGACCTGGTGACCGATACACCTTTAAGCTTTAACGTCTCTCATGCCGGCGGGTACGGCCTTTTCGGATTTACCTCCGGTGCTCCACTAGGCGTAGACCTGGAAAAAACCGACGAAAGTATTGAGGTGGAGCGGCTCGTTACCCGCTTCTTCTCCCCTACCGAAGCAGCGGCCGTTTTAGCCTTTCCTCCCGATGATCAACCTGCCGCCTTTTTCCGTACCTGGACACGGAAGGAAGCCTTCATCAAAGCCCATGGCGGAGGGCTCAGCCTGCCGCTGGATCAGTTTTCTGTTACGGTTGACTTAGGGGACTCTGTAAAAATCAGGCACATCGACTGGGCGCCGGAGACGGTGGCCGACTGGTCGCTGGCGTCGTTTATGGTGCGGGAGGGTTTGCCGGGGGCGATGGTTTTTGGGGGTGAGTTTTGGGAGGATTGTTTTTTTGACTACCAGAGACCAGCCCAACCAGCATAAAATCAAAACTTCCAGAGGTTCTCACGAATAAATGCCCCACTAAACATCTCTCTTCTCCGCGCAACTCCTCTTCTCCTTTCTCTCCGCGCGAGAATGGTCTGAGTTCTCGCACGGAGAGAGAAGAGGAGAAACGCGGAGAGGAGATTAGTTGAAAAATCGACCTAAACAGGTAACTCGTGCTCATCCCCTACCCCAACCGCCGTTCCCAACTCTCCACAATCTCCTCAAACACCGTTTGCAACGGCTTGGTGATTCCCCAATTAGGGTAATGCGCCTGCATTTTACTCAGGTCGGAGATGTAGCAGATGTGGTCGCCTTCCCGATTTTTTTCCGAGTAGGTATAGTTCATGGGCTTACCGGTGATGCCGGCGACGCGGTCGAAGGCTTCCAGAATGGAGGTGGAATTGTCCCGGCCGCCACCGATGTTGTACACCTCGCCGCAGCGCGGCGCGTTGAAGAACTCTTCGATGAAGCGGGCCACGTCGAAAGAGTGAATATTGTCCCGGACCTGTTTGCCCTTATAGCCGAATACCGTGTATTCTCCGCCGGTGACGTTGACCCGGATGAGGTAGCTCAAAAAGCCGTGCAGCTCGACGCCGGAATGGTTCGGCCCGGTCAGGCAACCACCGCGCAGGGCACAGGTCGGCAGACCGAAATAGCGACCGTATTCCTGGACCATCACGTCCGAGGCCACCTTGGACGCGCCGAAAAGAGAGTGCTTCGACTGGTCGATCGTAAACGTTTCTTTGATCCCATTATAATAGGCTTCATCGCCGTATTCCCAACGGGTCTCCGTTTCCACCAGGTTGAGCCGGTTGGGAGCGTCACCGTACACTTTATTGGTGCTCATGTGGGCAAAGGGTGACGTTGGGCAAAATTGCCGGGTCGCCTCCAGGAGGTTCAGCGTACCGACGGCGTTGACGTCGAAATCATCGAAGGGCCGAGAGGCGGCCAGGTCATGGCTGGGTTGGGCCGCCGTATGCACGATGTGGGTCGGCCGTAGCTCCTCAAACAACTTCAGTACACCGGCACGGTCACGGATGTCCAGTTCAATGTGTTTGAAGTTTTTGCACTGGGCTAATAATTGCCCCTGGTTCCAACGCGTATCTCCCTTGGGTCCGAAAAAATCAGCCCGCATATTATTGTCAATACCGTAGACTTCCCAGCCAAGTCCGTTAAAATGGCGGACGACTTCGGAGCCGATAAGACCGGAGGAACCGGTTACTAGTAATTTGTTCATTGGGGGTGGGTTTAACCACTAAGGCGCTAAGGCACTAAGTTTTACACTAATAAAAAGTAGTAACCACTAAGACACAAGGTACTAAGGGCTACAGAAAGGAAAAGGGTGTGAAGAGGCCCCATTAAGGGCACTCAGGCATCAAGAATGCGGCACTAAGGGAGGCTAAGGTAAATGGATGATTTCTATTTTGAGCCTTCCCGAAAAGGTAAGCTCCAGGCATTGCGCGGCTTGCAACTGATTCCAGCCGGTTGCCTGGTCGTAATCGATGAGTCGGGCAGTTCCGTCAGACCAGATGATGCGTAAGTCGCCATTTACCAATAGTTCATTTTCGTTTAGTTGCAGGAGGCAGTTGCGATCAAAATGTAAGCGAGCCAATCCCTCCACGCTTGCAGGTAAAAGGTCAGAAACAGTAAGATTGTTTTCAGTTAACCTCCAGGTTCGCCGGTGGACGACACCGTAACCATCGTGACCAGCCGTAAGGAGGTACGGCTTTTCTTCCAAGATGGTTGTCCGTGCACGTTTACCGACGCGGAAGCCACCCCAGACGTCGGAGGAATTTTGTCCGCCGACGGTAACGGTGTTGTGTGCAGCTGTAGACCGTTCCCAGGTGCGGCGTTCATTCTTCTCGTAGGTACTGATGGCCGGGTCGACGATACACGGGGCACCGTCGAGGTGCAGCACAAAGGTCAGATTATCGGCGTGGGCGTGGCCGGGGATGTAGTCGGGGCCGATGGCTGCAGCGTCGATCCAGAGGTCAAGGCGGTCGGTTGACCAGCGGCGATAGCCGCTTTCTTTTAGCGTGGAGGCCGTGGGGATCAGGCCGAGCTGCCGGCCCCGGTTTAGGGTGGCTGTAACGTCGGGGGCGATGCCATCGGTACTGTCGTTGAAGTGAGCGTAGCGGCCGGCGGGGGTGGCAAAAGCCTGCAACCAGCCTAGTTGGCGTTCGAGGCTGGTTTGTAGTGGGGAGGCTTTTTCGGGCGCGGCCGGACCCTGCTGAGCTTGCCGTACAGGTGCAGAGAACGTTGAAAGGCCATGCCACAGCGTCAGCAACCGGTCCAGCAGGATAATGTGGTACATCCCACTACGTTCGAAGTGGGCACCGTCGGGCAGGTATTGTTCGCGCAGTTCGGCGGAAAGTAAGTTGCCAGCTTTCGCCAATCCGGCCCCATCCTTCAGGTAGGCGGCCGTGTAGTAAAGTGCAATGGCATTCTCCAACAAATGATTTCCGCCAAGGTGGTATTCGACCTTCTTCCACAATGCCTGGTATTGGCCATGGAGAGAAGCTGCGACTTCCATCGGCATCGTCAGGCCGGCCTCTGTAAAAAACCGAACCCAGCTCACCAGGCGCAGGCTAATGGGATAAGGCTCCCAACCATCCTTATGGCCGGCTGCGCCAGCCACCCAACTCCGGATAAGGGGTAAGCCCTCCTCCACCTCCATCCCCTGCAGGAACTCGAAATAGTTGAGGTTATACGTCCATAACTTTCCGTTAGCCGTGTAATTCCAGTCGATCGCCATTGGGGAAGCAAAGGTTACTTCCTGGTTTAAAAACCGAAAGGTGACCGGTAACGCCGCTGCTTCTTTCTGCTCCTTCACCTTTCCCTGCTCCTGCGGCCCCGCCACCTGACCACGCTCCGTCAGCTTACCCGTTGCCCGGTAGTATAACTGGTAGGCGATCTGCTGAAGGCGGAGATGGCGAAGGGTTTGGAAGAGGCGAGCAATATTGATAATAGAGATCGTTTAAATTGTGGGGCCTGCGGCCGTTGGGAGACTTGCTATGCTCGTGTTGGGAGGGCCCAACACGAACGTAGTGAGTTCAAACACCGTCGCCCCTCTCCCGCAAGCGAGAAAGAGGCGATGGCAAAGCTAAAAGAAATCTATCGGTTAGCGGCCAACAACCAAGCGGCGGTTGACGACATTATCGCCACTGATCACCTGGAGGAAGTAGGTACCATTCGGCAGATCTTGCCGTGGGAAGCGGAAAGTGCTTCCGCCCTGGGTTATGCGTTCACCGCGCAGGCGTCCGGAACCGTCGATGAGACGCAAAACAACCTCGCCGGAGAAGTCAGCATCCACCGCTGCACTCTCGCAAACTAAGGCGTGCGTCATGGTAGCACCGCCGTTATCGGCCAGGGCGGCCGGTTACGTGGAAGGCGCCACCGTTTCCGGGAGCGAACCCCACGGTATTTCCGTCGTAGACGTTATTGTTAGAAGAGTACAGACCGTCGATTTGCTCAACGGCACCACCAGCGCGATTGGCGCTGTTGCCCATAAAGCGGCAGCCGATTACGGTAACCGTGCCGCCAGTAGTCATCAGGCCGCCACCGGAGCCGGAAGCACCCGTTGAGGAGTTGTTGTTGATGGTAACACCAAGAATGTTGGCCGTACCGCCGTTGTTGAAGATACCACCACCATCGTCGGCTGCGTCACCGGAAGCGGTGTTACCGGAAATCATGACGCCGGTAACGATCATCGTACCGCTGCCGTTCCACAGTGCACCACCTTCGCGGGCAGCTGTGTTACCGGAGTAATTTCCTCCGTTTACCACCAGGCTGGATCCGCCGGTAATGTGAACACCACCGCCGTTGCCGGGGGAAGCGCCGGCAGCGTTGCCGGTCATGGAAGTAGTAATCAGGCGGGAGGTGCCGCTTCCTGAGGCATCTTCGATGGCACCGCCGGCACGAATGGCCGTGTTGCCGGAGAAGGAACTGTTGGTGACGGAAAAACCGCCGGAGGTGTTAAGGATCGCACCACCACTACCGGCGCTGCCGGTGGCGGAGTTGTTCATAAACCGAACACGGTTAACCTGAAGGTTGGCCATATTATGTACCGCCCCACCGCCCATGGCGGCACCGTCGCCGGATGCGGAGGATTCGATAATTTCTATGCCATCGAGCCGCAAAATGGCGGTTGGGTTCAGTATGGCAGCACCACTACCATTAATGGCACAGTTCGTAATCGTAAGAATGCCAATGTATACATCGCCTTCTACCGTCACGTTAAAAGCACGGGTGGTTCCTCCACCGTTAATAACGGTATTCCCCATGCCGTTTCCACGGATGGTGAGCGGGGTTATGTAATAGTAATTAGGACTATGAAGGAGCAGAACACTCCTACCATTCTAACTAGGAGGTAACCCGCTATTTTGGATTTGATTGTGCAGCAAAAAAACAATAAAAGTATTACTTCCCGACGCTCCGAACACTGGATCCTGCGGTCGCGTTTGGCAATTCTGTTAATAACTCTTTGTATTCCCGTTCATAGCCATGAAAGCTATCTTCGGTTGGGGATAAAAGGTTCTTCCTTTCTTTCCCTTTTCCTGCATAAGCCTTCAATAAGTGCTCCTGCAACGTGTCAAAATCACCCTGCCGGTACAACATAGCCTGGCTGCAACGCCGGCAAACATCGGTAGCAATGGCCGGCGTACCAACCAACAGGCTTTCCGCAACGCATAAGCCGTAACTGTCCAGAAAGGATGGGCGAATAAACACATCATGCTCGGCCAGTACCTGAAGAATGGTATTGCTATCTTCCAGGATGATGACCTCGATCGACTTTCGTGCTTCCGCGATCTGCGCCATTACACGTTCCTTGTATTTAGGGCTCAGGCGTATGGTCGATTGCAATACCGTGATGCTGGTCGGGACCTTAGTTTCCCGCTGAAACCGTACGGCGGCAAGCACCGCTTCCTCCACGTTATACCGCTGCTCCCACACCCCGATCGTAGCAATTTTCATTTCTCCGGCGGGGAGGACAATGGCCCCCAGGTCAGGAATCGCCGTTTTCGAAGGCGCGATGAATGGATTGACCGTAACGATGCGTTCGGCGATGGCAGGATATCGATTTTTGATGCGGTTACTTTCTTCCGGATTCATAAAAACAAGCCGGGAAAGCAACGGCATAAAAACCTTATTCAACCGGTGATAGAGGTTGTTTGAATTCAACCACTTATCATAACCAACCCCTGAATGGAGGGAAAGCATTACCTGGCCACCAGTAAGCACCAGCATGGGAGCAAAGAGATAATACATCAGGGCTCGGTTGCTGGCGTGAAAATGAAATATTTTCGCTCCTTGGAACCGCAGCCGCAGCAATCTAAAACCGACCTTGAGGACGATCCAGAACCGCCGTAGGATCAATGGCCGGCGGAAGACAAAAGCAAAATCTACGCGTTCTACCTGGCAACCGTTTTCAACGAGCCGATCGTACAGGTTACTGCTGTGCACAGCCACGCCGCCGATCAGGCTTTCTCGAAAAATGGAGATAAGGACAATTGGGTTGTTCATTAGCGGGGCAACAAAGGGGAATAATTAAACAGAGACATTCCTTGAGCACATTCATCTTCAATGACGGCGAGGTTGTCGGGGCCAAAAAAGCCAGGGTAATCTGTAGTACGTTTCCCCGCCGGCTGATATTGGACGTTGAGCAGTCTGGTAATATCGTTAACGACAGGAAGGTTTATTTTTGCGGCCAGGTTATGGATGGCCGCCAGCTTATCTACGCGAAAATCCTCGTAACGGATTGGGGTAATCGCATCACCTGCAGCGGCAAAAAGGTCCGTTGCGATTTGCCAGCGTTCCGCCGAGCGGCCAACATAGTTAAGGTTGCGGTCGGGGTTACCCACCCACTTATTACAGAGGATGGCCTTCCACATCGGGGAGAGTTCCGGATAATCAGCGGGGCTGATGACCGGAAGATCACCGGGTATTTTCAGCCGATTGAGTGTACTTCGGATATTTGCTCTCGGATCACGCACGACAAATATTAGGCGCGAACGCGGGTGCAGGGAAAGGATTTCGGGCAAGAGAAAAGTTAGGTTGGGTTCTTTGACCAGGCCCTTGCTGAACTCAATGGCCGCCCTGGAACGAATCAAACCAGGCAACCGGCTACGGTCGGCATACAACGCATCATACTCTGCCACCCGAAAACCACCTATGTCGATGTCATAAGACAATCCACAAGCCCGGGCCAATAACGCCGCGATTGCGGAGGTTCCCGATTTTTGGTTCCCCAACACAAAAACAGGTGCCTCCCCAGCAGGGTAAAACCGATACACCAACGGCCGGATGGCAGGTGTCCATTGGAACAACAGCTTGTTGCGAAGGATGTGACCGTATGATTTTAATTCCACTTTTTTAGGATTCAGTTTTCAGGATTCCGCTGAGATAGAGCGACACCGCTCATCGGATGCATTTTCCAGCCTGGCGCAGCCGGATGGAAGTTCATCCGATATGTTGAATGGTGCCAGCCCCCATTTCATACATCCGATAAACTTTTGCGACTTCGTCAGCAAAAGATGTATCGGATGAAAAAATGCTTTGTTACCGTGTCAAAACCCAACTTACGGTTACGACGAGTCTGATACTTTCATCCGCAACCACGCCCCCGGCACAATCGAATGTTCATTCAGGAACATCGGAACGATCAGCATGGCCGACACCAGACTAAGGGAGAAAGGCGTCGCAGATTCAAAGAATCCCCGAACAAGCATGGCGAAGATAAAGGAAGAAGCCAAAGGGGAAGAACTCGTCCAGAGGAAGCCGAGCATTAGGACGAGGAAGCCGAAAAAGGTGACCCAACCTCCTTCCACCAGGACCTTAAGGTAGGTATTGTGCGGACTGATTTTCTCCCCGTAATAATCCTTCAACGCGAGTTTCGACATACCAAGCCCAACACCTTCGGGTTGCTTCTCGATGATCTTAAGGGAGTAGTTGAACAATTCGTCCCGGTGGCTTAGTCCCCGGTCTTTTTTATCGCTGAGCGTATTGGCCTGGATGGTTTCCAATAGCTTGAACCGATCGTTGGTAATCAAGGTATAATAGCCCACTGCGGATACAGCGAAGGCCAGGATAAATACCTTACGAAAGGTAGTACGCAATATCCAGTGCTGCCCGATGTACAGCATGCCAAAGAGGATCAATGCCCCAAGCATAGAGCGACTTGCCCCCAGAAAAATCAGGACCAGGAATACGGCCAGTACGCACAGTTGGCCAAGTAGTTGCTTTCGGAACAGCAACATCCCGAAATACATCGTTGAAAAAGCGACGGCACTGTAGTTGTTCGGGTTACCGTATATCGAAGCGATTCGGTTCCCCAGCCCCAGGGGAATCAGCGTAATACTTAGGCCGAAAAAGATGACCGCCAGGTGGGCGTTCGTCAACTCGATTTTCTGGAACCCTGGGTAGAGGAAAAAATTGAGTACACCGAATAGAACGTAGGCATAAGACAGCGTATCTCCGTACATAAAGCTCGGGACCGCCGAGCCTGCAATGACCATTACGCTGCCGATATTATACCACCAGTGGTTGGTCAGGAAGACTTTCCGCCCCACCAAAAACAGGAGTGCCGTAACCCCGACGATGATGGCATACCTTAAGGAGTTCAGGTCGATCAGGTGCGCCACCGCCATTCCGAAAAAACAAACTGTCATCAGTGCCCTCATAGCTTACTATCTCCTTGCTGAACGTAGTCTACGCAAAGATTCCCACCCACTTCTTCCGCTTTTAACGAACGTCGGGCAACCCCGCTTACGCTTTTCACTGCCATTAATGGGTTCATGTTGTACCTGCCGACCAATAGCCTAAATAAGTTAGCGAGGTAGAATACGTAACCTAACACCGCCGTAATTCCGCCCAAATTCAGGCGAAGATTAACCAGCCGCTTCAAGGTAAAGACTTCACTTTTACGATAATTCGAGGTCAGGGTCTGACCTACCTTGTGATAGACCACTGAAGTGTTGATGCACAAAGCCGGTAGTTTCATTTTACGAAGCCGCCAACTGAACTCCATATCCTCCTCGCCAAAGAAGAAACGTTCCGTCAATAAGCCTGTCTGCTGTGGACGGTAAAGCAAGGCACATCCCGTTACGAAGCTTACCGGGATTTCAAGCATTTCGGAAGCCCGAGTTACGGGTGCATTTTCGAAATTATACGCTTTTCTACCTGGCCAGATCAACAGCCCTCCGCAATTCCAGATGTGCTCAGGGTCGTGGTACAGACGGATTTGAGGGATCAGGACGGCTTCCGGATGGCGGAGCCGGCCCTGGCGTAGTTCTTCCATGAAATCAGGTGCAACCGTCGTGTCGTTGTTTAACAAAAAAACGTCTCCTTCTCCCCGGGCCAGGGCCAGTCGGGTCGCGAGGTTGTTACCGGCGGCAAAGCCGAGGTTTTCAGCGCTGAGTAACAGGCTGTTTTTACTGGCGACCAACGCCTTTGGCCAGCCGTAGTTGGCTGTATTGGCCAGGTGCGGTTCCGCCAACGTTTCTACCTGATCGAAAAAGGCGTGTTCTGCGTTCCAGGCGGATAGCCCGACTGCGGAATCTTCCTTACTCCCGTTATCAACCAGGATAACGGAGGCGTCTCCCAGCTCAGCTGCCTGCAGGCTGGTCAGACACTCCAGGGTGTCGGCCAGGCCGTTGTAGTTTAGGATGATTATGGTGATGGGTATCGGGTTTTCAAGTTGTCAAGATATCGAGTTTTCAAGGTTGTCGGGTTGGCTTCTCGGCATAAATGCCGGGCAACCAGTTTTACGGGAGCCTCACGCCCTGCTCTTATGTCTTTCTTTTGCACCTGCGGCCGCGCCAAAGATGCACTTACTTCTAGTCCTTCCGGACTTCCCCAATTACCTTAGCTGGCACCCCGCCCACGATAGCAAAATCCGGGACATCTCTGGTCACCACTGCTCCGGCGGCGACAATTACGTTTCGGCCCAGCGTAATGCCCGGCAATAGAATTGCCCGTCGGCCGATCCAGGACAGCTCACCGATCGTGATCGGCTTGTGTACATAGCCCTGATCTATGATCGGTGTATTCTTATCTCCTTTATCAAAAACATGATCCCGGGTCATGATCACCACCTCGGCGGCAATGCGGACGTGGTCTCCAACCTTTATGTCGGCACCCACCGCCCGAAGTTCGGCATTGGCCCCGATGGCACATCGTTGGCCAATGGTACATTCTGCGTTGATGGCAGACACCAATGCCCTTTCCTTCACCATCGTCCCTTTACCAATATTAATGGATCCTTTCTTCTCCTCCAGGCTCCAGGTGTAGGCCCGCAGCATCGCGCCCTGATCAACAGAGCAGCCATTAAGGACAATAGAAGAAAGCCGGTCCTTCCTTACCCGGACCACCCCGTTGACCCGGTAACCGCGGCCCAGCAAGGGAGAGAATAGTCGATACAGCAGGCTGAGTAATGTGGTATTCAACCGAGCCCACAATTTTCGCAGGGTGAAGGGAATGCCCCGGTGGCGGAGCATACGGGTTAGGGTTTTCACGTTATCGGATTGTCAAGGTATCGGGTTATCAAGTTGTCGGGCTCAACCATCAGGGCTATTTGTTTTCTGTCAGAAAACTGAGCAGTGCTTCCGCGACCACCTGAGTCGCTTTCCCATTCTGATCACCGATCTGGCGCCGTAACGCTAGTTGCCGGCGTTCCAGGTGGTGGTCCGGCGTCTCCAAAAACTTACTAATAATGGCCATCAACTCCTCGTGGCTAAGGACAACCTCGCCGCCACCGTCCGCAAACAATTTGCGGAGATGGGGGTAATCCTTGAGCCGGCGGGCGGAGCGGTCGTAGGGCAACGTTTCCGGCCCATCATACGAAGTAATGACCATCGGTCTTCCGAGTGCCAATGCTTCGACGGCCACCGTGGAGCCGCTGTTGATCACCACTGCCGCACCGCGCAGCAGGCCGATCAGCTCGTACATGTCCGAATCCCGGACGCTCCAATTCATTTTGGAACTGGCCACCATCAGGGGATAGCTCACCAGTAAACCGGCTTCACTTTCCAGCGCAGTCAGTGCACTCAGCGTTTTGGTGTCTTCCAACACACCGGAGAGGGCAGAGGGATGCGGTCGGGCGACGATGCGGACCCCTTCCAGGCGGCGGCCGGTTCCGGTTTCTGCGCAGAGCTGCCGTAATATCTCCGTTTCTCCCGGCGCGTAGCGCGCCGCAGACATGGCGAAGAACAGCCAGGGCTGCCCGCCTTCGGCGAGCCGATCGAGCAAGGTACTGTTTACGGGTAATTCATCGTCTTGGAAGTACAGGTCAAAATGGGGAACACCGCATTCCGTGATTCGTGCCTCCGGCACGGCGTAGAACTCCTGTAGTTCTTCTTTCATCGTCGGTCCCCAGGCCAGGTAATCATCGGCCAGGGCCTGAAAGTGTCCCTTGGCGGTGATATTATCCCAGCTGAGCAGGTGCAAAACCGTCCTCACCTTCAGGTGCCGGGCGGCCAGCATCAACTCCGGTTCCGGAGCCGCTACCGGGTAGGTAGACACCAACAGGTCAGGGTCGAGTTGCCGGATAAAATCGATGGCTTCACGGCGCAGCAAAATGCGCTGTTCCAATCGAAGAAATAAACGACGGAGCCGGGGGGCGAAGACGACAATACCGTTTAGGGCCAGGCCAAAGCGGCTGGTCAACTGTTTGCGTAGGCCGCCGCCCCGTTTCAGTTCTTCGTGCTTGTCCCACAAGCAAGGGTTATTGCGGATGTCCTCCACAATATATTTCCGCAAGCTCTTCAGGATTCGCTGTACCGGCTGCGCAGGGGCGGGGTACTCCAAGGGGCGCACACCATCACGTGCACACAAGTCGGCAACGTTCGGGTCCAACGCGTCCGGGACGATGACAGATACCCTCACGCCCCGCTCCGTCAACCGGCGCAAGAGGCCGGTCTGGAAAATCATCCGTACGGCGAAGCCGTGAGTGGCAAGGTAGATTAGGTGGGGCATTCAGGTTTCAAGTTTCAGGTGGGTAAAAGGAATTGCTTGGCGGACGATCGACCTTAGCCTTACCGCCCCAGACAATAAGCCAGCTGCGCCCGATTTATCCGGCCCAGCGGTGCTTCTTTCAGTTCAAAGGTATTCAAGTCCATTCCCGGGAATTCATGGTAGACCCACTTGCCCTGGAGGTTATGCTTCAGGAAACGGGCATTGGCCGTTCTTCCATCCAGCACGATTAACGTTCCCGGTAAAAGAAAAGGTTCAAGCAATAGTACATCAGCAGACATTGGCAGGCGGTCCTTTGCTGCCGTGGATATTCCACGCACCTCCCCTTTTATTCCAAATTGTCCGGGGCCATCGACGTAGATCAGGTCTGGACAAATATTCGGTAGTTGGCCGTAAGCGGTACAGATGCGACCGTTAAACGTTGTCATTTCGACATCTGTGATGGTAAAGTTTACCAATGACCTGAGCTCTTCCGGAAGTTCTTGTTTACAGTGGCCCACCCATTTCGGTGCGTTGTCCACCGAAAAAACGCGAAAGGCATCTCCCCGGCGCAGGTGTTTTTTCACATAGTCACCGTGCAGGTTTTCGTTTATGCGCATCGCTTCCGCAAAAACCCTGGTACTTTTTCCAACGCCAAATTCCAGCACTGTGGTGACCCGTCTGTTCAGACAAAGAAAGTGTAACCTGATTAGGTCATCGAGTTCCGCGGCAAACGGAATTTTATTTGACGGATTTACGGAGGACTGCGCAGATTTGGTTTTCTTTTTTGACAGGTCTTCTTCCGCTGCAGGTTCAAGTCCGAACCAGCTGGCGATGCCATACGTCTCGTTATGTAGGCGATAATCTAGCGGAGCCTGAGTTCCACGATTGATAAAGAGATCGTTCAAAGGTTCTTATTTAGTAGTGAAGAGCGCTGCTTTGGTCTGATACCGGGGTGCTTGGGTACCGCTGCGGCGCGCTAAACTACTGCAACAGGAACTCCGCCAGCCGCCAGTCGAAGTCATCGTTGATATCGACCGATCGCTCGCGGGGCATCAAATATCCGCGACAATCCAGACCGATGATCTGGCCTTTGCGAATAGTTTCGAGGGTAGTTACGTAAACGGCGCCGTTACGGATGTATACCTGGGGCAAATCATGTGCGGCCATCCGGCCGGTTTCTTCCTCAAAGTAAGGCGCCAAACGTTCGTCCCGCAATACTTTCAATTTCAGCGGGTTGAGGTCGTGCGGAATTTCGGTGATGCTCACCGCCGTATCGGCACCAGAATTAGCAAGTAGGGCGATCGTTGCGTCAATATCGGCGGCCAGCGTAAACGGAGACGTAGGCTGTATGATGGCGACGGCATCGTAGGCTGGCTTGCCCAGGCTTTCCATATAGGCGAGGGTATGGGTAACATAATCGATGGCAGGGGAGCGGTCTGTACTCAGGGCGGCGGGGCGCAGGAGGCAGTGGAAGTTGGCGTAGCCATGGCCGAGGGCCAGCACCTCCTCGCTGTCGGAGTTGACGACTACATCGGTCGGCAACTTCGCTGCGGCCGTGGCGGCCAGCACGTAGTCGGCTAAGGGACGGCCGGCCAGCGGTCGCCAGTTTTTACTGGGCAGGCGTTTGGAGCCGGCACGGGCTGGGATGATGGTTAATACTTTCAAGTTGTTGGGTTGTCGGTTATTTTTTGTCCAGGGCTTTAAGGGTAGGGTGTTCAGTCTGATAAGTTTTCCACTCACCGCTTTCTAGCCCTCAGAATACGCCAAGCCAGTAGTTAAAACGATGCATTTACGTACCCTCCCGTCACACCTCCCTGCCG
>JBLHRW010000086.1:0-14110 GCA_047626445.1 Neolewinella sp. | reverse complement strand
CTACGGGCGGTGTCTATTGCTATGACCCTCAAACTAAATTGACGCAGACCATATCAAATGGGAATTATTTCGCCAATGGCTTGGAATTGTCTGAAGACGAATCTTTTCTTTTGCTTTCTGAAACCTCGAAGTATCGAATTTTAAAATACTGGTTGAAAGGTGAAAAAGCAGGTACGTCTGAAGTATTTTTAGATAACTTAGCAGGGTTCCCAAATAATATTTCTCGTAGAGACAATGGTAACTTTTGGATCGGATTCACCACTAAAAGAAATGACCAATTAGATGACATTCATCCAAAAAAAGGAATGAAAAGAGTCGTGTACGGATTGCCTTCTTTTGTTCAGCCAAAAGCAGAAAAATTTGGAATGATATTAGAAATTTCTGAAGAAGGTGAAATTGTACAAGCCTTATTTGATACTTCAGGTGAATCTGTTATGGAAGCAGGAGCGGTAAAGGAATTTAGGGACAATCTATACATTGGCGGAGATGTCGTGTCATATATTGCTAAATACAAGATAGATTAAAAAACGCTGTGTGGCATAAATTGGGACGTGGATATTACTTGGCGAACGGTCGTTACAGCACATCTTGTATCCAAATTTACCCATCACCCATGCGCAGCCTAACCCTAGGCAAATTCATGCCCCTACACACCGGCCACCAGGCCCTGATCGCCTTCGCGCTCACCCAAGCCACCCAGCTTACGGTCCTCCTCTGCGCGGAGGTCAGTGAGCCCATCTCCGGTGATGACCAGGAGCGCTGGCTGCGGGCCACCTACGCCGACGACCTACGGATCACCATCCAACGATTTGATTTTGCGGATGCGGACTTGCCCGCTACCTCCGTCTCCAGCTGCTCCGTCAGTGAATTGTGGACGGCTCGACTAAAAGAGCTGGCCCCCGATACGGAGCTGATCATCGGCTCGGAGGCCTACGTGCAGTACGTCGCTGAAAGCTGGGGGATCAAGTACCGAATTCTTTGACGTGGACCGGTCAGCAGTGCCCGTCTCCGCCACGATGATCCGGAAAGAGCCTTACCAGTATCGCCGATTTTTGGCCCCTGCGGCCCGACCTGACTTTGTGCAGCGAGTGGTCCTGCACGGCACGGAGTCGACCGGAAATCCACCCTGCGGCGCATTTGGCGGGGCACTACGATACGGTCTTCGTCCCGGAAACCGCCCGGGAGATCGTAGACTACACCGACACCGTCATCTACGAAGATCTAATTCGAATTGCCGACCACCAAGCCGAAGCCATCCAGGAAGCCATCCCCCAAGCCGATGGCGTCCTCTTCATTGATACCGACGTTTACACCACCCTGGCGTATTCCCGCTACCTGTTTGGTCGGGAGTTGCGGCTTCGCCCCAACTGGGTAACTGCTGCAGCCAACCACCTCTGCCTGTTCACCCTACATCCGATGCGTCGAACCGCGTGCCGGTTCACTTTTTATACATCCGATAAACTTTTGCGACTGCGTCAGCAAAAGATGTAACGGATGAAAAAAGGCTCCGTTTCTTAGACTCTTATACCCACATCCCTTGCTCCTTTAACCCTTTCCTTGTACCTGCGGCCGCGCCAATTGGCAAAAAATGATCTTATTGGCAACTTTATTTGGCAAAAAAAAGGTTTTATTGCCAAATAAGGAACCATGGAGGTTAAAGTGAAGATCGATAAGTTTGGCCGGGTGCTCATTCCAAAGAAGATTCGGGAGGCTAAGGGCTACGTATGTGGTACCGAACTTAGCTTAGTGATGGAGCCTGGAGTGGAAGCACTTTCCTTAAAGCCGAAAGCGGAAGAGGAGCGGCCTTACTTCAAAATGACTGAATGGGGGCTCCCGGTAATCGTATATCCAGATGGCTGGCCTAAAAGCAAAAGTGCCGTTGAGATGATTGCCGAAGACCGGGAAGAAAGAAGCCTTATTACTTCCGGGTATTTCCGTAGCTTAGAAAATGAAAACAAAGGAGAAGAATGATTACTTATTTTGACACTTCGGTAATCATGGGACTACTGCACGCAGATCAGGAGATTTATGAAGCTTCTGTTGCAGTTTTTGCCAAATCATCTCGTAGTGGTCGTGTAGTCACAACTACTCTACACGCTTACGCTGAATTGTACACCAACCTTACCCAAAAAGGTGGAGGACGACCAGGAATGCCACCTGAAGATGTCGCGGTTGTACGGACAGAACAAGTTGGGAGAATCTTCGAGATGATCGAATTAACTAAAACTGATTACGAGGCTGCAGTAATTAGATGTGGTAAACTCGGCTTTACAAGCGGGGTCATCTACGACGCCCTCCACCTCCAGGCAGCTATTAAAGTAGGCGCCGACGTCCTCTACACCAATAACCTGAAAGACTTCAATCGGTTGATCACAAAAGACGATAAAATAGTCGTCAAAGGCGTTCGTTAACACAAAAAACGGCCACGATCATGATTGATCGCGGCCGTTTTAAGTAGCATTGTCTCACGAGCGAAGCGAGCTGGCAGGCGCGGTAGCAGCAACCTGCAACGCGCCGAAGGCGCCCTGTAAGAAGGAGCGCAGCGACCTTATCCCATCATCTTCACCGAGCGATCCACAAACGCCTTCAAATCAGCCCCCGTCAGCAGCTGCTGGCTCAGCAGCGCCAACTGGTAGAGGTGAGTCGCGTTTTCAGTACGTTCGCCTTCGTCTTCTTTGCTCAGAACCTGCGCCTTCACTACGGGGTTGTTGGCGTTGATGATGACGTTGTACATGTCGGGGAACATGCTGGTATCCATGCCCTGCAGCTGCTGCATCTCCTTCATGCGACGCATGAACTCGGGGCGGACGATCTGTACCGGAGCATCAGTCGTATCAAGCGGCTTCAGTTCCACGGAGCCGGCCTGACCGACGATGCCGGTAAACAAGGTCTTTACGGTCGTCTGGTCTTCTTCGCTCAGTAGGTTCTCCTTCTCCTCGTCTTTCTGGACGAGTTGATCGGGCGTGGCAGAGTCGACACGGACGAAGGTCATGCCTTCCTTCTGCTCCAGGCTCTGGATGAAGGGCGCATCGATGGCGTGCTCTAGTTTCAGGACGTCGTAACCGCGCTCGATGGCACCTGCCACGAGGGTGTGTTGTTTGTCCTCGTCGGCGGTGTAGATCGCGACCAGCTTATCGTGCTTGTCTGTCTGGTTTTCCTTGATCCGCTCTTTGTACTCCTCCAGGGTGAATTTCTTCCCGGCGTTGTTTTCCAGCAGAACGAATTTGATGCCACGGTCGTAGAACTTCTCTTCAGAAATCATGCCGTACTTCACGAATACGCCGAGGTCGCCCCACTTGCTTTCGTAATCTTCCCGATCATCTTTGAACAGGCTGTTCAGCTTCTCGGCCACCTTCTTGGTGATGTAACCGGTGATCTTCTTCACGCTGGTATCCGCCTGTAGGTAGGAGCGGGAAACGTTCAGCGGAATGTCCGGGCTGTCGATCACGCCGTGGAGGAGGGTAAGGAATTCAGGTACGATCTCCTTCACGTCGTCGGTAACGTAGACCTGGTTGCTGTACAGCTGGATCTTATTCCGCTGCAGCTCCAGTCCGCCCGATACTTTCGGGAAGTAAAGGATACCGGTCAGGTTGAAGGGGAAGTCAATGTTGAGGTGAATCCAGAACATCGGAGGCTGGCCCATGGGGTACAGCTCGCGGTAGAAATTTTTGTAGTCCTCGTCCGTCAGGTCCGCAGGGTTTTTCTTCCACAGCGGGTCCGTGTTGTTGACGATGTTGTCTACCTTAGTTTCTACCTTGACCTTCTCCGGCTTCTCTTCGCCTTCGACAACGGCGATGTCGGATTCTTCGTAAGTCGTCTCCGTCTTGGTACCGAAGCGGATGGGGACGGGGAGGAAACGGGCGTACTTATTCAGCAGTCCTTCAATCTCTCCTTCTTCGAGGTACTGGACGCTGTCTTCGCTGATGTGCAGGATGATGTCGGTACCGCGGAAATCCCGGTCGCCCTCACCAATTTCGTAGCTGGGGTCACCTTCACAGATCCAGCGGACAGACTTGGCGCCTTCCTGCCAGCTCTGAGTCACGACTTCCACCTTGTCTGCCACCATAAAGGCAGAGTAGAAACCAAGGCCGAAGTGGCCAATGATGCTGGCGTCGTCTTTGTACTTGTCCACAAAATCCTGCGCGGAAGAAAGGGCTACCTGGTTGAGGTATTTCTCTACCTCTTCTTTCGTCATACCGATACCACGGTCACGAATGGTCAGTGTTTTAGCTTCGGCATCGATCAAGATGTCGATGGTCGTCTCACCAATCTCTCCTTTTATCTCCCCTTTGCGGTTGAGGGTTTTGAGTTTACTGGTCGCGTCGACGGCGTTAGAGACAAGTTCCCGAAGAAAAATCTCCTGATCGGAGTAAAGGAACTTTTTTATGATGGGGAAGATGTTCTCGGTTTGTACCGATATGTTTCCTTTCTGCATAACAGATTAATTTTTAGTGGCTGATTGTTATTTGCGACTTGCAAATAAGCACTATCGTCTGGGGGAAGCGCAAAACGCGTTCCAGACACTTTTTCCTGACTTTTTGACGGGAGTCGATTACTTCAGGATCGTCCGGAGGTTCAACTTGTCTTGCTCCAGGACTACTTTGCTGCCAATTCGCTGTGCTTCGCGTTGGGCGAGGTACACCTGTTCCGTTTGTCCGGGGGTAGGAATAAGGATCAGTTTTTCTCCCTGCGTGATGGCGTAAACATCCATTAGGGTGCTGTAGCCAGACCGGCAGATGATGTGCTGGGCGGCGGGGAGCAGGCGGGTAAGCAAGGCTGTATTCGCGAAGTCGTAGACCGTAAGATCATCCGGCAGTGGACCGGGTAGGGGAGCGGCTCCGCCAGGGAGGCCACGAACCAGAATGTTAGGTCCTGGCAGATCAGCTAGCTGACGCAGGAGGATGTTTTCCAACTGTGTCCGCATCGGTTCCGGGCCAGATAACAGGGCGAGGAAGTGGAGCCCAGGAGGGGCGTCTCTTGTCGAGAGGGGTGATGGTTGATCCGTAGGATCGGCCTGAAAACCTCTTTTTCGTTGGGTGGCTGGAACGAGGCGACTGAGCGGGCCGATAAATTGGACCGTGTTGTAGCCCTTAGGGTCCGATAATTTGCCGCTGATCCGCTGCTCGGGGGCGAGGTGGTCGGGCACCCAGAATTCGTCGAAGCGTTGCAGGTAGCGGCGATAAATCGAGGAGACGAGGGTGCTGTGCGTAATCGGGTGCAGCTGGTGGGTGAGGAAGATAGAAGTGACCTCTGGGTGGTAGCAGCCAAACCGATTGTCAGATATGATCCGGTCTATACCCAGCTCGTTAATCAACCTTTCCATGCACCGGCGTTCGCGCCAAATGGTGCTGATCCAGCGGGGGAGTTGTAGCGCCACGTTGAGGGGCATAAAGCGGGTTGGATACGTGACGTTGTAGGCTGGGAGTTCGTAGACTTTGATGTCGGGGCGTTCGGCTTCCAGGAATTTTTTGGCGCGGCCGCAGGAGGCAAAGAAAGTTGTTTCGCCGGCGGCTTCGAGTACCTCCGCCAGCGCCAGACTGCGGGACGCATGGCCTAAGCCCCAATCGAGGATGCAAAGTAAGTTCCGACGATCGGGCTGGGGGGAGTGCATGAGGTAAAGGTATTGGTACTGCCGGACTTCGGTGGAGTGCCTCCAGGCACGCATGTGCAACAGCTTGCGCTATCAGTAGGTTAGTGACGCAGCGAACCCGCCCGAAGGCCTAAGTTATAAGGCCTGCGACCTTGACGCGTAGCCGTCTGACGGGAAAACGGCCGCTTTACTGACCGGAGGCCGTCGGGCCGTTCGGAGCTTCGGCAACGCCGAAGTACAGCCGGTCGGACGGCTCGGAGGTGGAAACCTGCAATGGCTATACACATCCAGGCGTGACCGTTGGACAATAAGTCGCGCCTAGAGGCACTCCGCCTCACAAAACAGCCCATAGAACCCAGCCCATCGCAATCCCAACCCGCCAACATCGTTGGTGTTTCAATGGATAACCTCGACGAACACCTCATCCCCCGCACCCCGTTTCCGACAGAGATGGCGGACTTCGCCTGGTGGGAGGCCCGCCGCCCTTACTACAACTTCTTTTTAGTGGGTATGATCGGTTTAATGCTGTGGCAACTCTTCCCGATGGCCCGGAATTACGGCTGGCCCGAAACCATTTTCTGGAGCGTTGTCTACGTGGTTTTTGCGAACGTATTCTATTGCCTTGGTTACCTCTTGCCCCTACTGCTGAAGTACTACGTAAAGACGGATTTCGGCCTCCCCGGAATGGCCTCCATCCTGTTTAACCTGGGGGTGATCGCGAGCTTTCTGTTTACCAGCATTGTCTATATGTGGTGGCTGTTGCCTTTCAGAGGGTGAGATTTGTTTCCCGGCATTCATGCCGGTCTTATTACACGCCAGCATAAAAACCGACGAACAAGCACGAACAAGCTACCTTTGCCGTTCCAATCCGGTAAGGGCAATCCTGTGCCCACTTTAGCTGCCCCAAGCCGCCAGTATGAAACAACGATCTACCTACTTTACTCTTTTGTCTTTTCCCTGCACCCGCGCCCGCGCCCCTGAAATAAAGGGAGCAAGGGGTAAAAGGGGAAAAGGATTCGGCCTTGATCGTCGACAAGCAGTCCGCTGGTTCCTTCCCTTCCTCCTTTTCGCTTTTTCCCCCTTTCTCTCCGCGCAGGTGACCACGGCCTCCATTACCGGCAAAGTCACCGACCTGGTCAACGAAGCACCGGTGGATTTTGTCACCATCTACGTAAAAGGAAGTACCTCCGCCGTGGAAAGCGGCACTACGGGCCGCTACCTCATTACCGTTCCGGCGGGCGAGGCCTTCGTGCTGGTCTTCAGCCGCCTTGGGTACCGGGAAACGGAAGTTAATGTTGGGGTATTACCCGAGGCAAGCACCAAGCAGATCGACGTGGCCATGGTTCCAGCGGAGAGTATGCTCGAGGTCGTCGTCCGGGAAAGTAAAATCGAAGAAGGGGGGATGATCCGGGAGACGCCCGAAGCACTGCGCCTGTTGCCCTCCACTACGGGTAACCTCGAAAGCCTCCTGCCCCACCTGGCCCTTGGCGTCAGCTCTGGCTCCGGGGGGGAACTAACCAGCCAGTACAATGTTCGGGGCGGAAATTATGACGAGAACCTCGTCTACGTCAACGGCTTCGAGATCTACCGCCCACAGCTCATCCGCGCCGGCCAGCAGGAGGGCCTCACGTTTGCTAATATGGACATGACGCGGAGCCTCAGCTTCAGCTCCGGCGGCTTCGAAGCGCAGTATGGTGACAAACTCAGCTCGGTACTCGACATCAAGTACAAACGCCCCGACAGCCTCCGTGCTGGCGTGCAGGCCAGCTTCCTCGGCGGCTCGGCTTACCTGGAAGGCAGCTCGAAGGTGAACGATTCCGGCCTGAAGAAATTCAGGTACCTCCTGGGGGCTCGCTACAAAACGAACCAGTATCTGCTCGGGACCCTGGAAACCAGTGGGGAGTATGCTCCGAACTTCTTAGACATACAAACTTACCTGACCTATGATTTTAACCCAGAACTGCAGCTTGGTCTGATCGCCGACTATAACCTCAGTATCTACAATTTTACCCCGCTAGAACGGAGCACGGCCTTCGGGGGCTTCTTCGAAACACTTCAACTATTTACCCGCTTCGAGGGCGGTGAACGGGATGATTTTCTGACCCAGATGGGGGGGCTTTCCCTTACCTACATCCCCGAGAAAAAGGAGAACCCGTTCTTCCTTAAGTTACTTACCTCGGCGTTCCGTTCCGACGAAAACGAAGGCATTTCCATTACCGGAGATTACAGCCTTGGCCAGTTGGACACCGACCTGGGGTCGAGTACCTTCGGCGAAGTCCTGAATGAACTGGGCTCTGGCACCCAGCAGCAGTTTGTCCGCAACTTCCTCGACATCCAGGTCTACAACGCCGAACTGCGCGGTGGTCTGGAGGTAAGCAAGCGAACCGCTGAGGTAAGCAAGGCCCACTTTCTGCAGTGGAGCCTGAAGGCTCAACACGAGCGAGTCGACGACTTCATCAACGAATGGGAACGTTTGGACTCGGCCGGCTACAGCCTACCCTTTGACCGGACGGAAGGCGCCGTCGAGCTCTTTGCCGTCCTGAAAACCGAAAATCAACTGCAAAGTACGCGCTTCAGCGGTTTCCTGCAGGATACCTGGACCTGGCGAAAAGAGGACGTGGCCGATATTCGGATCAGTGCTGGTATCCGTGGCAACTATTGGGACCTGAACAAGGAATTAGTCATCAGCCCCCGTGCCCAAATCCTCTACAAGCCACTGGGTGGCACGGCTGACATCAGCTACAAACTGGCGGGGGGGCTCTACGCCCAGCCGGCTTTCTACCGGGAGATGCGCGGCCCCGACGGAACGGTGAATACGGACCTACGGAGCCAGAAGTCTGCGCACATCGTTGGTGGCATCACCTCCGATTTTTACTACGGCAAACGCAATCCCAAGAAATTCCGCTTCATCGCCGAAGCCTACTACAAAAGCTTGTGGGACCTGGTGAGCTACGAGATCGAAAACGTCCGCATCCGGTACTCCGGCGTGAACGACGCCACGGGCTACGTGGCGGGGCTTGACCTGCGGCTCAACGGCGAATTTGTGCCCGGCGCCGAGTCATGGCTGAACCTTAGTATTCTCCAGGCTCGCGAAACGCTGACCGACGTGCAGCACGCCACGGTAACGGGCCGAGACCCGGAAACAGGCGAAGCCATTCGGGAAAACGTAGACTATGTGCCCCGGCCGACGGATCAGCTGTTTCAACTCAGCCTGTTCTTTCAGGATTACCTGCGCAACAGTGATGCCTTCCGCACCCACGTAAACCTGACGGTTGGCGGCGGGCTGCCCTTCGGCATCCAGGGGAACAACATCATTGACCGCAACACCCTCCGCTTCGACACCTACCACCGGATTGACATCGGCTTCAGCTTCCGCCTCTACGACCGGGAGAAAACGAAGAAGCGGGATACCCACTTCCTGAGGTTTACGCGCCAGACCTTCCTCAGCCTCGAAGTGTTCAACCTCATGCAGGTCGCCAACCAGGCGGGCAATACCTGGATCAAGACGATCGGGGCGCAGCAATACGCAGTGCCTAACCGGCTTACTGGGCGGCGGATTAATTTGCGGCTGAAGATGGATTTTTAGAATCGTCGGTGGTAGTAAGTAGGGGCGGCAGTACTGTGGTAAGGCTTGGTTTGGCCGCTTATGCTCCGTTAATTCTATAGGTAAGCCTTAGTCCTACTAATTGCCTGCCTTGCCTTATTTTGTTGAATAGCGGCCAAATTCTCCTGGCCCAAATTTCTTTCCGCCTGTAACTCTACCCAGCGATTGAGCAAATCAATTCGGTAAAATCAAAACCTTTTTGAGGACTACGATGATTAAAAAATTTATCAGTACCTTAAACACAAATTCAATATTGACACACCACTAGTCTGGCAACTGGGGGAGGTTAGTTTGCCGGTAGCCAACTTGCCGACGATCTCTTTTGCCGGGCCGGCGTTGGCGGTGTCGACGGTAGAAATGGAGGTAGCCTCAACGTGGGCACTAATGCTTCAAATAACCTTGCAATCGTTGGCCATACTGATGCTGAGAAGGCGGAACAGAAGTTCACGGCGTCCCTTAGCTGTTTTTGGCCTCAAATTGTAATGGACCGTTGGGAACTATACATAATGAGCAAACCGCCCTTTCTTCTCACATTGTTTTACCCTGACAAAATATAACACCTTATGAAACAGATGTTCATACTCTGCCTTTTACTCGTAGCCGCTTTTGGTAAAGCGCAAGATCAAACGCCTTCCGCCGCCTTTGGGGGAGAATATGTTTTTGATTCGGGGGAGTGCGTCTCCGAGGAGCAACGAGCAGCTATTGTGGCCAATCTGGTGGCAAGTACGGACCGACTAAAAAGCGAAGGGATAATCTCTGCTCCAACTTTGAGAAGTATGACGACCTCGTTAGACTGGCCTACACGGCAGGCCGCAGGCTTTGACTACAACAGCTATTACGGCATCTCTAACTTCGTAGATCATGACCAAACGTTCCCAAATAGCATCGAGGATTATGACTGCGGCACCAGGTCCTACGACCTGAGCTCAGGTTACAATCACCGAGGGCTGGACATCTTTACCTGGCCGTTTGGCTGGAAGATGGTCAACGACGAACAGGTGGAGGTCATCGCTGCCGCTCCGGGTACCATCATCCTTAAAGAGGATGGTAATCCGGATCGGAACTGTGACTTTTCCAACCCCAACTGGAACGCTATCTACATTCGCCACACGGATGGCTCAGTGGCCTGGTACGGCCACATGAAAAACGGATCCCTGTCGTCTAAGTCGGTCGGCCAAACCGTCGCCCAGGGAGAATACCTCGGCGTCGTTGCCAGCTCCGGAAGTTCCACCGGCCCTCACCTCCACTTCGAGGTATGGGAAGACGATTCCTACACCAACCTGATTGACCCTTACGCCGGAAGTTGTAATTCACTCAACAGTAGCTCCTGGTGGAGTACCCAAAAGCCTTACCGGGAATCGACGATCAACCACGTAATGACCAACTCTGATTTTCCCGTTTTTAACAATTGTCCTAACCCGGCAACCATCAATGAGAAGACAGTTTTTATACAGGGAGAGACGGTTTATTTCACGGCTTACTTTCAGGACCATCTCTTGAATGACTTTACGGCGCTGAGGATAATCCGACCCAACGGCACAACCTGGTCGAACTGGACGCACACCAACAATGGTGACTATGATGCTTCTTGGTGGGCATGGTCCTGGAACTTTCCCGGTACGGAACCGTTGGGAACCTGGCAGTTTGAGGTTTCCTTCATGGGGCAGGTCATTACGACGGATTTCATCATTGCGAATTCCTTGCCCGTTGACTTAGCCTATTTTGAGGGAGAGCTCCGTGGCAAAACCACGGAGTTGACTTGGGGCACCGCTAACGAATCAAATAACAGCTACTTCGCCGTGCAGCGCAGCGCCGAGGGCCTTGACTTCGTAACCCTTGGCCGGGTGGCCGGAAGTGGAACTGCCAACACTGAAATTACTTACGACTTTACCGATTCCGCCCCACTGGATGGGATCAATTACTACCGGCTACTGCAGGTAGATTATGACGAGCAAGAAGCAGTTTCCAGAATTGTCTCCGTCAACTTTATCGGAGGTGGAAACATAGGCTTACTCCTCTACCCAAACCCCGTGGAAAGTAGGTTTGTCGTTGTACAGAATCCTGAGGATGGCGCCATGAATAGCCTGTCGATCTATAACACCGCGGGAGCTTTGGTGAGTGGTGAAATCTCATTGAGTGTTGGCCAAAATCGGCTGCCTCTGGGCTTACGGTCCGGTGTTTACTTCCTGAAGTTTACGGGGGACGCTGGGACAGAATTGAGAAGATTATACGTAAAGTAAATGAGAAGTGTTGTTCCGGTTGAGGTAGATTTTTTTCTCTTCCATCAGTAATGCCAGTCAGGTTTTAAGCTGGTCAGACCTATTGTTATGAGCACGGTACAGTAATTTAGCAATGGCAATTGCTGAAACGAAACAATTAATTCCACCCACCTTTGGTCATCTAAGTTTGTCTTAAAAACACAACGAAAGGCGTCTTTCAATAGTTGCTACCTTTGTATTCCGCCTCGCCAAACCATCCCCAAATGCTACTACTCTCCATCCTACTCGCCCTGCTCCCCACCCACGAATACCACGTCTCTAAAACGAACGTCCGGTACGTTGCAGAGAAGGAACTGATACAGGTAGAAATGCACCTCTTCGTCGACGACCTCGAAAAAGACATGGTCGCATCCGGTGCACCGGATGCCTTAGAGATCGGTACCAAGCGCCAGCACGAAGACGCCGAACGCTACTTGCTGAACTACCTCGAAAAACACTTTACCATCAACTGGAACGGGGAAGACCTGCCCCTGGAGGTGGTCGGCTACGAATTGGCCGATGACTTGCACGGATTGTGGATATACATGGTGACGGATGCCGCTGCCGGTCCGTCGGAAGTCGTCATCAACAGTACGCTGCTTACCGGTACTTACGCCGACCAGAAGAACATTGTAAAGATCTATAACGGGGCGGAGCGCTCCGCTACCTTGCTGATGAGTAAGGACCAGCCTTCGGCGCGGTATTGAGCTTATCGAAGGCATCAACATTAGAGCCTACGATTGTCCTGAGCCGAAAAGGCATTGCCACGCCGGTTTACGGCCTTTCCCCTATCTTTGAGGTTGCAAAAAACATCCGTCTTCAGCAGTACCTCCCCAACACAGGAGCATATGAAGACTTACCCTTCCCCCCCGCCGGCTCTTCGCATTAAAGACCTCGGCGTCGGTGATCAACCCCGCGAAAAACTGATGGCGTTGGGTGCCCGCGCACTTTCTGACGCCGAGATAGTGGCCATCTTACTGGGCTCCGGTATTCCCGGGGCATCGGCGTTGGAGGTGGCCCGGAGGCTACTACTTTCCGTCGATCACAACCTCCATGACCTGGCGCGGAAGGAAGTGATGGACCTGCGTCGTTTCCCAGGTATTGGCCGGGTACGGGCCATTCGGCTGGTCGCAGCGATGGAGCTGGGGCGGCGGCGCGAAGCCGCTGCCGTGCGCGAGAAACCCTACCTGGGGAACAGCGAACAGTCATTCGCCTACCTCCGGCCACTCATTGGCGATCTGCCTCACGAAGAATTCCACCTGCTCTGTCTCAACCGAGCCAACCGATTATTAGGCCATCATCTCATCAGCCGGGGCGGGGTAACGGGGACGGTAGCGGATGCAAAGACCATCTTTCGGGCCGCCCTGGGGCACGGTAGTGTAACCTCTCTGGTATTAGCGCACAACCACCCGAGTGGGCAGCCCTTTCCCAGTCTGGCAGATATTCAGTTGACCCGTAAGCTGGCGGATGGCGCACGGAGTTTGGACCTTTATGTGCTCGATCACATCATCGTCGCGAACCGGGAGTATTACAGTTTTGCGGATAACGGAGCTTTATACCCCGAAGAATGACAACATCCGTCAGGCCGGCAGCCAAACCTGTATATCCGGCCTATGATTTCCAGCGCCACTGTTCTACGATTCCCAACTAACCCTACAATCGCTTATCTTCGCGCCACTAAACCAAGTCGAACCCCGCTATAGGTAACTATTTTCGGGGATGAACGACCGCAAAATCAGCTTCCAATGGCCACTACGTCGGACATCAAGAACGGCTTCACCTTCAAGCACAACAACGATATTTTTACGATTACCGAGTTTCAGCACGTGAAACCAGGTAAAGGTCCCGCCTTCGTACGGACTAAATTCAAAAGTTTGTCTACTGGCCGAGTGCTACAAGAAACCTTCCCTTCCGGTCATAAGATCGAAGAGGTACGGGTGGAGCGGCACAAGATGCAGTTTCTCTACAAGGATGATTTTGGCTACCATTTCATGAACAACGAATCTTTTGAGCAGGCGGCTATTGCTGATTACCTGATCGAAAACCCTGGGATGATGCGGGAGGGAGATACCGTTGAGGTACTTTATAATGTTGATGACAACAACCCGCTGACGGTTGATTTACCCCAGTACATCGAAATGGAAATCACTTACACTGAACCAGGTGTAAGAGGAGATACCGCCACGAACACTTTGAAACCTGCCACTGTTGAGACCGGTGTTGAGGTTCGAGTGCCACTTTTTATCAATGTTGGTGACCGAATCAAGATCGATACCCGTACAAATTCTTATGTTGAGCGCGCTAAAAGCAAATAACCCATGTCCTTTAAAGAAATTCAGGAGCTGATTAAGCTCATCGCAAAGACGGAACTTTCCGAATTCAAATACGCCAAGGGCGACATTAAACTTCACGTCAGAGGAAAGTCTTACGTGACCAATAGGGTAGGTGCTCAGAATGCCAGTGGCCCTTCTATCATTAATGTCCCGGCAGCTGCCCCAGCTTACCCTGCAGCCCCTGGGTTTGCGGCCGCGCCTGCTGCTGCTGCTGCTGCTGCCCCTGCACTTGCAGCCGCGCCAGCCGCGCCAGCCGCTGACGATGATTCGAAATACGTCGAGGTCCGTTCTCCCATGATCGGTACCTTCTATCGATCACCTTCAC
>JBLHRW010000085.1:0-14112 GCA_047626445.1 Neolewinella sp. | reverse complement strand
GGAGTGTGTGTGTCCCCGGACTTCGTTCGATGCTGCGCATCTTCACTAGGTCTGGGGGAGTGTGTGTGTCCCCGGACTTCGTTCGATGCTGCGCATCTTACTTCGTCCGGGGTTAAAACGATTCGATCCCTCCGGGATCTTTAGTTAAGGTGTCAAGTGTTTGTGCGAGTGAGCGAAACGAGTAAGTGGGATTGTGGGGAATCGCAGATCATCAGCCTTCGACGATCATATCGCTCAAGTCCACCGCCATTTGTTTTACCTTATTTCCACTTGGCGCCATCATGGCGGTGCAGAGGCACATCATGCGGTCGTTGCGGGTGAGGATATCGACGTTGGGGCAGGAGTTGCAGCCGGCCCAGAAGGCATCGTCCTGGGTGAGTTCAGAGAAGGTCACCGGCTTATAGCCGAGGTCACTGTTGATTTTCATGACCGGCAAACTGGTGGTGATGCCGAAGATGGTGGCATCGGGAAAAAGCTCGCGGGAGAGGTTGAAAATGGCGCCTTTAATCCTTCGGGCCAGGCCGTGGCGGCGGAATTTTGGGTTCACAATCAGGCCGGAGTTCGCGACGTATTTGCCGTGGCTCCAGGTTTCGATGTAGCTGAACCCAGCCAGTTCGCCGTCGATCAGTGCCAGGATGGCTTTGCCGCTGCGGATCTTCTCCGCTACGTATTCGGGTTTACGGGTGGCGATGCCGGTGCCGCGAGCCTTGGCCGACTCGGCCATGAGGTCACAAACAGCTTGAGCGTATACGTCGTGCCCCGGTTGGGCAACGTGAATCTTAATCTGCATAATAAAGGAGGAAATGGGGGAAGGAGAAAAGGAAGGGTATCGCTACTGCCCGATCAACAATAGAAGTTGCGGGCGCTTCCGGGCACGGGGGCGGGAAGCTTATTTGGTCCTCAAGACCTGTCGCCTATCTCGGCGGATGATGTGCGCTACGCTTTTCATTGGGACAAAGTTAGGTGTAAAAGGTTGGTTTGTCCAAATTAGGGCGCTTTTTTGGCGCGGCCGCGGGTGCAGGGGGAAGGGTTTGGGAGCCGTAAAAAAGCAGCCGCTTTAACCGGCTGGAATGCGGTTAAAGCGGCGTAATCCTTATGGGTAAACGTAATACGTACGATGGCTTGGCTTGGGTAACCAATCAGAAAACAGCGTAAAGACGTTTTACATACCAGGTGGTTAGACAGGTAAACAGGCCTTGCAGGACACTCGCCAGAACGAAAAAACAGGTAATGCTGAGAGGTGATTGAATGTTATCGTCTTAGAGCTTCTTAATACGAATATTCCGAAACCACAAAGAACTATCATGGTCCTGCAAACCAATATAGCCAGATTTAAACTTGCCATAATCGGGAGCCAAGCCCCATTTGCCACTGTTCCTCTTGGCCTGCCAGTCGTCTGACCAGGGCACAAATGAAACGACCATCTTACCGTTCAACCAGTGTTCCACGCGCTCTGGAGTAAAGACGATCTTTGTCTTGTTCCACTCGCCCGCAGGGTGTAACGTCTTTTGGCTGACGTCCGGGGCGTACATGGCGTAGTCGGCGGCAGTGGATTGAAGTGCCTTTATTTCGTTGGGGTTCTCGGTGTAGCCGAGACCTGTATTATAATCCGTGATGTCGTGGTACTTCGTGTAGTTCTCATCGTCGATCAGCTGGTATTCGGGAGATACTTCCGGCGGGCCGCCGTAGCCTTCTTTCAGGTGGTAGAAAACGCCGCTGTTGCCACCGGGGGGGATTTTCCACTCCAGCTCCAATTCAAAATTATCAAATTCCTCGGCGGCGTAGATGATGTCCTTACCGCCTTCGTATTCGGCATCGGAGGTCTTCACGCCGTCGTCGAAGGTGAGTACCTTGTCTTTAATCACCCAGCCAGGAGGCAGGGTTTTACCGTTGTAGCCACGCCAACCGTCGGTCGACGTTCCGTCAAAAAGGGTTATCCAGGCCGACGCAGCTTCCGGGGCCGCTGGTGCGGTGGCGGTTTCTGAAGCAGGGGAGGAAGTACAGCCAACGGCGCAAAGCGCCAGGGCTAAAAGGAGGAATTTCTGCATGATCATCTAATTCTATGGCACGATACGGTGCTTAGGCGGAAAGATAAGCACTTGCTTTTACTCTCTTCTACGCTCCCGGTTAGACGAGCGTTCTTCTTGAGAGCCTGCTAATGGCCCGATTCATAAATATTCGAACCACAGATTAGAAAGGATGCTGCAGATTAACGCAGATGTCACGTCAGTAATCGGTGTAATCTGCCTTCATCTGCGAGTCAAAAGTCGGCCTGACGCAGCGCTAGCAGGCTTTTGGAGAAAGAACCCTTGTCCGCGCGCTAAAAATCCAACTCAATAGTATCCCCCGGCTTCAACTCGCCACTATCCATGGTCTTTGGCTTCGGGGCAGGCTTGCCGTCGACCTCACGTACCGTGGGCATATAGGGATCGTTCAGCTCCTTCGCACCCGCCAGCTTGCCTTCCTGTAGCTTGTTGCCCAAAGACTTCCAGCCCTTGACGTCGATGAAATCGGCCAATTGGATGATCTTGCTCTGCGTCTCTCGTTTTACCCGATAAGACACTTCCACCTCTGGCTTAGCATGTACCGTAGCGAGGTACAGCTTCGACATTTTGTGGTCGGAAATGAAGTTAAACTGCTGGCCAGGAGAACTCGTCTCAATCTCAAATCGCTTCACCAGCGTGATGCTGCGTTCTCCTTCGTAGTAGACCGCGCTGACGACCATATCATCGGTATACTTACCGATAAAGAACAGGTTCTTCGGGTCGTAGCGACGGGTCATGTCCAACTCCTCCCGTTCGTAGGTACCATTTTTGTTCAGCACGAGCAGGAAGTCTCCGGTGTCAAAACCGCCGAGTAGCTGGCCCCGCTCTTCGAGGTTGAGGCGGCCGCTTACTTCGTCCATCCACACTTTCAGGGCACCGAGCGTACTCTTGCCGGCTTCCTTAAGTCTTACGTTTCGTACGGGGTACCGCGATACGATGTTTCCACCAGAAGACCGGCCCTTGATGGCCAGTTCTGCAAAGTCGAAGTCGAAGTCTTTAACGCGGGCTTTACTGGCAGGACTGAGCAGTACGTTGACGATCTCCGCCTCGCCGTTCGGGTTGGCACTGAAGTACAATAGCTTGGACCCCTTCGCCCCTTTGTGCAGCGGGTATGGGCGGTCCCGGGTAATGGCTTTAACGTTGAAACGCTTGCCCATCGACCGGCCGGTTTTCCCGTCGAGGTAGATCAGGTTGTAGGTGGTCCGTTCATCACCTTTGTGCCAGACGTCGACGTGAAGGACGTTCTTACCAACAAAGGTCTTATCTGAAACCCGGGTCACTTGCAACGTACCGTCCTTTAGTATGACGATGACGTCGTCAATGTCAGAACACTCCGAAATAAATTCTTCTTTCTTGAGGCCCATGCCCACAAAACCTTCCTTACGGTCTACGTAGAGCTTGGCATTATTGGCAGCAACGAAGGCAACTTTTACTTTCTCGAAGCTGTCGAATTGCGTCTTCCGCTCCCGGCCCTTGCCGTACTTGTCGAGCAGCATCTGGTACCAGTCGATGGTGTATTTCGTCAGGTGCTCCAGGTGGTGCTTGACCTTCTTTAGTTCTTCGTTCAGCTTGGTGATCTTTTCGTCGGCGGCAAAGCTGTTGTACTTGGAGATGCGCTTGATCCGGATTTCGGTCAGGCGGATGATGTCGTCTTCAGAGATGGCCCGCAGCAGTTGTATTCGCTTATCGCCGGCTTTTTTTGGCTCATTCGGTTCGCTGAAGTATTTCTCCAATCCTTCGCGGATAATGTCCAGTACTTCCTTGAAGTCTTCTGCTTCTTCGATGTCGCGGTAGATCCGCTTCTGGATGAAGATCTTCTCGAGGCTGGCGAAGTGGAGTTTCTCCTCCAACTCCTTCATCTTGATCATCAATTCCATCTTCAGCAGCGCCTTCGTCTGGTGCGTAGTGTGCTCCAGGATGTCGATGACGGAAACGAAGTGCGGCTTGTCGCCACCAATAATGATACAGGCGTTGGGGCTGATGGACAGCTCGCAGTTGGTAAAGGCGTAGAGGGCATCGATCGTGACGTCTGGACTGATGCCAGGGGCCAGCTCGACCAGAATTTCTACCTCGGCGGCCGTGTTGTCCTGTACTTTTTTGACGCGGATCTTTCCTTTGTCGTTGGCCTTCAGGATGCTGTCGATCAGCGACGTTGTCGTCATGCCATACGGCAGTTCTTTGATGGCAACAAAGTTATTATCAATCTTCACGATGGTTGCCCGGACCTTGAGCCTGCCGCCACGCTTACCCCACTGGTAATCGCTTACGTCAACGGTGCCGCCGGTCGGGAAATCGGGGTATAACTTCGCTTTCTTACCCTCCAAAATTTTGATGCTTTCCTTGCAGATTTCGATGAAGTTGTGGGGCATGATCTTCGTGCTCAGGCCGACGGCAATACCTTCGGTTCCCTGGGCGAGCAGCAGTGGGAATTTTGCGGGCAGGTTGATCGGCTCCTTCTTCCGGCCGTCGTAGCTGACCTGCCAGTCGGTGGTCTGGGGATTGAAGACCACCTCGGTGGCGAACTTCGTAAGCCGTGCCTCAATGTAGCGGCTGGCGGCGGCGGAGTCGCCGGTGAGGGTGTTACCCCAGTTTCCCTGGGGGTCAATCAACAGGTCTTTTTGGCCAAGGTTGACCAAGGCATCGCCGATGGCAGCATCCCCGTGGGGGTGGTACTGCATCGTTTGGCCAATTACGTTGGCGACCTTATGGTAGCGCCCATCGTGCATTTCATTCAGGGCGTGCAGGATGCGTCGTTGGACGGGCTTGAGCCCGTCTTCGATCGTCGGTACCGCCCGCTCCAGAATAACGTAGCTGGCGTAATCGAGGAAATAATCCTCGTACATGCCCTTCAGGGTCGTGATCTTGTCTTCGTTGTCGGAGGCATGTTCCCCTTGGGGTTCGAGGGCCTTATCACTCATCGGTTGGTATCTTTTCAGTAGCTGTTTTTACTGCGTGGTGTTTCATGCAGGGCGCGGCCGCAGGTGCAAGGGAAGGTTTTTAACCAACCTCCTCGAAACCTTTGGTTTTACGCGAAGGCGAAGATAGGAAATGTTTCTGAAAGAACAAATTGTTTTAAATTGTTCTTAAAGCAACGCGTTTGCCTTAGTCGCGTAGGGGCTTCCCCATAGTTGCCTGGGACAAGGAGGCACGACGTAGTCCTTAACGAATGTATTATGGTAAGCGTCGTTCTCGAAGGAGGAAAGGTCAATTCGCTCGTTTTCTTCTTCGCTGGCCTAAAAGTCAATAATCTCCTGTGGTGATGGATTTTCTATCAACAGGAAGCAGAAGTTGTCCAGCAATTTGAGTTCAGCAACCACAGTAATAATCGTTGATCAATAAGATAAAGCTTTTACCCCATCCCTTAGTTCTCCAACGCATTACTGCCTTGCTCTTTTATCCTCCTCCCTTTGCACCTGCGGCCGCGCATAAGCAGCATAACACAATGCGTGAGCCCGACGGACGACAGTGGATATCCGCGGCCCCGCCCAAATGATAGGACAGCCAGATTAAAATAACCTATCCCCGGCCCAGCCATAGTAACATTAACCATCGTCTCTCCTTCCCGCCGGTAAAAGCCAGGAGGAAGAGTACGGGGAGTAGGTGCGTATAACGGAAGTAGTTGTTCATGGTATTTATTCGTTTCTCCAAAAGTAGGCCGACATGAGGTCAGGTAGCAAATAGGATATGTAAAACGATGTAAATGGAGAAGGGGAGAAGGGTTGAATGGGAGGTCGCCGCAGGCGGCAGACATTCCTTCTAGCTGTTCACGCATTCCCTTTACGAGCGGAGCGAGCATCCTTTTGCGGCAGCTCTACCGGACTACCAGACTAATAAGCGAGCATTCATTTGCGGCAGCTCTATCAGGCTACTGAACTACCAGACTAATAAGGGCGCGGCCGCAGGTGTAAGGGAAGGTTTTGAGCAAATCGGACAGCTATTGAATTGGCGTTCCTAAGTTCTAATCAACGGTGCTAGCTGCTTACTGATCAACTCGATAGCCTTCAGGAGCTTCTGGTGGGGAACCCCAACATCCATTTGAAAGGTTACCCTTGAAATACCCCCCAGCGCTTTACTGTGATGTAATATTTTATCGGCTACATCTTTCGGACTTCCAACAAGCAAGGCGCCAAACGGGCCAGCGTTTTGTGCATCAAATCCAGCTTTGGTTACCGGAGGGAATCCTCGTTCTTGGCCAATTTTGGTAAATACTGTTTTGTAGGCAGGGTAATAGTCGGCAATGGCTTCTTCCGTACTTTCAGCAACATAGCCCAGGGAGTGTAATCCTACTTTTAGTTCTTCAGGCGCAAAGCCGGCTTTTGCGCCTGCTTGCCGGTATAAATCAACTAACGGGGCGAAACGATGCGTTTGTCCTCCAATCACCGCAACCATCAATGGCAAGCCTAAAGTGCCAGCACGAACGAATGATGCAGGCGTACCACCAACACCTAACCAAATGGGTAGTTTTTTCTGGAGCGGTCTTGGAAATACGGGCTGATTATGTAATTCGGGACGAAATTTGCCGGACCAGCTTATGGTCTCGTTGTCCCTAAGCTTCAAGAGCAAGTCCAGCTTTTCGGCAAAAATGGCGTCGTAATCGGAAAGGTTATAGCCAAACAGCGGGAAAGCATCGGTAAAGGAGCCGCGTCCGGCTACAATTTCTGCCCGCCCGTTGGAGATCAAATCTAAGGTGGCGAAATTTTGAAATACCCGTACGGGGTCCGCGGCACTTAACACAGTTACTGCGCTGGTCAGTTTAATGCGCTTGGTGCGAGAAGCAGCCGCTGCCAAAATCATGGTAGGTGCGGAGTCCAGAAAATCCTCCCGGTGATGTTCGCCGATGCCAAATGAATCCAGGCCTGCCTGGTCAGCAAATACTATTCTTTCCAGCAGCTGGTTGAGCGCTTCAGCCGCAGAGGTGCCTGACGCTGGGGAAGCGGCAAAACTGTCTATTCCAATTTCCATACTTTCTGATTGTTATCCGATTAGTTGTAGAGTTATAAGGCTTGCTGGAGTTGTTGAACGCTGGTCTGCAAGTCTACTTTCAGCTGATCATTAATGAGTTGCCCGCCTTGGAAATTCTCATGAAAAGTGGGTAGTGAAAATTCAGCGACGACATTACCGCCAAAGTGAGGCATCAGATTACTCATGACACTAAGGACGCTTGCACCACCTCTGCCGCCAGGAGAAGCGGCCATCAATAACATCGGTTTGTTCGACCAGAATTTCAGGTTGATCCTAGAGGTCCAATCCCATAAATTTTTGAAGGCAGCTGAAGGCAGTCCGTTGTGTTCTGCCAATGATAAAACGACAGCATCAACCGAGTGAACAAGGTCTATGAATTGCTGCACATTCTCGGGAATGCCATCAACAGCTTCCAGGTCTGGGCTGTATAAAGGCAACACCAGGTCTTTCCAGTCTGCGGTGACGACTTGTACCTCTTCCAGCTGATTCGCTACGTAAGTAGCAAATTGTGTGTTTATTGACTTTGAGCTATTACTAGCTCCTATGGCGAGTATTTTCTTCATCTTATTTTGTGTTTAGTATGAGAACACAAAGGTCCTCAAGATTGCTATGCCTTGCATTAACCTAGATTAAGAAATGGAATCAGGGGCTAAAATCATTGGACTAGGCAAAGTCGCCTCGACTACGCTCGGCGTCCGTCAGAACTATAGGTCTACTGGGTTAGAATCGGTGCCCTTTACCTATTTTTTTTGAGCTCGATTATTCTTTACTTTGCTTAACGCTTCGGGAGTAATGCCTAAGTAGGAAGCAATCATTCGTTGAGGGACCCTTTGGGTGATCTCCGGATAGGTAGCTACAAAATGATGGTACCGTTCAAGGGCTGTTGCGGACATCAGCATAATTATCCGCTTTTGTAGAACAGCAAGACGCCGCATCAACGGCCGGGAATTAAAACCTTCCTGATCTGATTTTTTTTCGTGAACAATGACGATCGAATCTTCAAGGGCATCGATAAATAAATCACAGGGCGTTTCCGGAGGCTGGCTATCTGCAACGGTCCACCCTTCCGGCGCAAACATAAAAATATGCTCTTTGCCTTTTTCGCTGATGGCGTAGCTGCGAAGTAATCCTTCTTTGACAAAATATATCTTTGAATTAAGGTCTCCGCTTTGCTGGATGATCTCTCCCTTTTTTACTTTAATCTGTTTCATTCAGCTTGTTTAATTACAGGTCCCTGAGCTCAGGAAGCCCTTGCCCCAAAGCATATAGTGTAGGCGAATAGCTCATGCTTCCTAGCGTTACGAAGGTAGGTGCTCTGATTGTTTCCATCAGCTGCTTTTCCGATGGAGCCTGTTGAGCCTTAGGTGCCACCGTCTACCTCCACTACTGAGCATAGTCGATGGAGCATTCGGTGGTTGACAGCCCCCATCATTGCACCTGCGGCCGCGCCCGAAAACAATATTTTGGAAAACGGCATAATGCACTGAAATGGTCCGGTCTATTCGTAGAAGGCGCCAGATCTCTTCAAAAAGCAGGGTATTTCCGGAAAAGTGGGGGCTTTATGCTGAAAAGGTACCCCCCTGAATACCCTTCCAGCGCCCCAAATTTGCGATAGACTTTTATGTTAGTCTCAGGCTTTTCACCGGAAGGACCTACTGATGACCAACAGGTGACGCCCCAGCGAGTCCGAGCCATCCACATCAACCTTCATATCAATCAATTATGCAGTATTCAAGAAGAAGCTTTTTACGTCATAGCCTATTAGCGGGAAGTGTGATGGCCGCCGCCCCACAAGTCGCCCTGGCTGGTTCTGCCGGTGATGTATCAGCCGATTCCATTCGCGTTGGATTGATTGGTGCTGGCCTGCGAGGCACCAACCACCTTAATAATCTTCTAAAACGGGAAGACGTACATGTGGCGGCGATCTGCGACATCGACCCAGCCCGAATTGAGCTGGCCAAGAAAAAAATCAAAGAAGCGGGCAAGCCGGAAGCTGCGATTTTTGATCGTGATGAATACGATTACCGACGCTTACTGGAAAGCGACCTGGATGCAGTGGTAATTGCCACCCCTTGGCTTTGGCATACCCGGATGGCTAAAGACGCCATGCGTGCGGGTAAATACGTTGGCCTGGAGGTTTCTGCGGCAAACACGATGGAAGAATGCTGGGACCTTGTGGAGGCTCACGAGGAATCCGGGTCTCACCTGATGATTCTGGAAAACGTCAACTACCGCCGTGATGTACTGGCCGTTCTCAACATGGTGAAGCAAAATGTCTTTGGTGAGTTATCACATTTCCGCTGTGGCTATCAGCATGATCTTCGCCACGTAAAATTCAACAACGGTAAGAAAGCTTACGGTGGGGGCGTCGAATTTGGAGAGAAAGGGGCTTCTGAGGCCCGTTGGCGTACCCAACACTCGCTGCTTCGTAACGCCGATGTTTACCCGACCCACGGCCTCGGGCCTGTGGCAGTAATGGCCGACATTAACCGCGGCAACCGCTTCATAAGCATGACGGCTCACGCCACCAAGGCGCTTGGGCTAAACAACTACATCGTCAACCACCCACAAGGCGGCCCCAACCACCCTAATGCATCCATTAAATGGAAACAGGGCGACGTCATCACTTCTACCATTGAAACCGCTAAAGGAGAGACCATCATCGTGACGCACGATTGTAACCTCCCGCGCCCTTATTCGCTCGGCTTTCGGGTACAGGGAGTAGAAGGGATTACTGAATTCGATTACCACACTAAACGGATCCACGTTGCGGGTAAAACAGAAGGTCATGGCTGGGAAGGGATGGATGACTGGTTAAAAGAATACGACCATCCACTCTGGAAAAAGCATGGTGAATATGCCTCCGGCGCCGGGCACGGCGGTATAGACTTTTTCGTAATGAATGCCTTCATAGAATCGGTGAAAAACGGAGTTGCTCCCCCACTCGACGTTTACGATGCCGCCGCCTGGAGTGCCGTCACGCCCTTATCCGAGGCTTCGATCGCCAATAACGGTGAGCCACAGGACTTCCCCGATTTCACCCGCGGTACCTGGATTAAGCGTAAGCCGCATGATTGGGCCAACAGCCCGTACTAATCTCCTTCTAAACTTTCACTCTACCAACAATCACCAATGATATGAGATTTTCTACAAAACACGTACTCACTACTCTTTTGCTGGCTTTCGGCTTGGCTTTCGGTCTTGACGCTCAGGAACTAAATGTCACGGGTACAATCACCGATGCCACTGATGGTACTCCTTTGATAGGAGCCACCCTTCGTATCAAAGACACCAATAGGGGTACAGTGACTGATTACAATGGTGAGTATAGCCTCAAGGTGGCTTCTGATGCGACGCTGATCCTTGACTATACTGGTTATGCTTCCCAGGAAATTCCTGTTACTGGTCAGACGATCTTGAATTTAACCATGGAGTCCAGCGCGACGGACCTGGGCGAAGTGGTAGTAGTTGGTTTCGGGACAAAGAAAAAAGCCAACGTTACCGGCGCTAGTTCCTTCGTAAAGATGGACAAACTGATCGGGGACCGGCCCGTAGTCAACTCGGCCCAGGCCTTGCAAGGCATTGCTGCCGGCCTGCAGGTGATTTCCAGTTCGGGCCAGCCAGGCTCTACTGGTACGTCACTTAACATTCGTGGTACTAATTCCATTAACGGCGGTTCTCCTTTGGTACTGGTCAATAATGTGCCTATGTCCATCAATGATGTAAACCCACGGGACATTGAGTCGGTGACGGTACTGAAAGATGCTGCTGCGTCTTCGATTTACGGAGCCCGTGCAGCTTTCGGCGTCATCTTGATCACGACCAAGAAGGCGGGACGCAACCAACCCATCCGTTTTAACTATGGAACGACAAATACCCTTTCCTCCCCGGCGGAATTACCTCAAAAGGCAACGACAAGGCAGTTCGTCGAAGCGTTGAGTGATTTTGGTGTAAACAACTATTTTGCGGGCCAGGAAGTTAATCGCTGGCTTGAATTGTTGGACTCTCATGAGAATGATCCCGGATCATTAACCTATCTCCAGGATCCGGTCAGTGGAGAAAACTACCCTATCGCTTTTGACGCGGACAACAATACTTACTACCCCCTCGAAGATTCTGACATTATAGGTGACTTTCTCAACGACGAGGGTTTTTCCACCATCCATAATCTCGGTGTTAGTGGTGGTGGTGAGAACCTGTCTTTCAGAATAAACGGTGGTTATAGTTTCGAGGACGGCATCATGGTCACCGATAAAGACAAGTTTAAAAAGTACAACATCAATGCATATCTGGGGGCGGATATAAGCCCGCGGCTAAAGTCTACCACGAATATTTTTTATCGTCGTAGTGACCAATCCCTTGCTATTGCTCAATACAGTAGCGCAATTCAGTTGCGGGGATACGATCCGACCGGCTTTTTTGAAACGGAGGCGGGTGAAGTACTCCCCTTTGCCAGCCCAGGCAATGTAGTGCGCTATCGCACGCCAAGCACGACAAATGTCAACAACCTGCGCTTATTCCAAAGTATGGAGTTTAGTCTGGCAAAAAACTTCAAAATAATCGGGGAATACACCTTTGAGAAGAGGTTTACTAGAACCGAAGCCGTGAACAACGGTGTGATTTTTGCCAGCACTTTTCGCTTCGTTCCTAACCTGACGGCAGAAAATGCCTTTGCTCAATCCCGTCTATCACGGGGCAATAACGAGACGACTTATAACTCGCTTAATCTCTACGGGAAGTACGAATTGGGTTTAGGCGATCACAACTTCAATTTACTGGGTGGCTTTAACCGTGAAAAGCAAGTTTTTCAAGGAGTTTTCAGCACCCGTACGGGACTGATCGACCCCAATTTACCCACTTTTAATCTATCTATAGGCGATGTCTTCGACATTAGTGACTCTTACTCCGACTGGGCGGTACTCGGCTTGTTCAGCCGCCTCAGCTACAATTTTCGGGAGAAATACTTCCTGGAAGCTAACCTGCGATACGACGGGTCTTCCCGCTTTCCTACGGAGAGCCGTTGGGTAGCGCTGCCTTCCTTCAGCGCGGGCTGGAACGTAGCTCGAGAGCCCTGGTTCGAGGGAATGGCTGACGCCATCCCTCTCCTCAAATTTCGTGCCTCCTGGGGTGAAATTGGCAACCAAAACACTTCCGACGTCTATCCCGCCATCCCCGGTTACGAGGATTACAATGCAAATTGGGTAGACTTGGGTACCGATCAGCGTTACTTAACGCTGAGCCCTGCCCAGTTGGTCAGTAACAGTTTCACCTGGGAGAAAGTACGCACGACCAATTTCGGTGTAGACGTTGGTTTTCTAAAGGGTCGATTGAGTACTTCCTTCGACGTCTACAGCCGGGAAACGATCGGCATGTTATCCGAAGGGTTGGACCTGCCCAGCATTCTCGGTACAGAGGCTCCGGACCAAAACATCGCCGATCTGAAAACGACCGGATGGGAACTGGAATTGGGCTGGAAGGACCGTAAAGGACCGCTTAGCTATGGCTTGAATTTCAATCTTTTCGACAATCGTTCCGAGATTACGCGCTTCCAAAACGAAAGCGGGATCATTGGTCGGAATTTTGAGGGCCGAATCATCGGTGATATCTGGGGTTACGTAACCGATGGCTTCTATACCATAGATGACTTTGTTGAAGGCACCCTGGACGCCGACCTCTCCGGCCCTTTGCGTCAGTTACGCGATGGTGTGGTACAGATCGAAGATGCCCCTACTCCTTATCCGGGAGATATCAGGTACCGCGATCTAAACGGTGATGGCGTGATCAATGCCGGCAACAGCACATTGATCGAGGAGCTTGATGAATTCGGCAACCCCGTTCCCAACACCGGCCCGGGAGATCGCCAAGTCATTGGTAACACCAATCGGCGCTTTCAATTTGGTTTTAATGGGTACGTGGCCTACAAAAACCTTGACCTTTCTTTCATCGTTACCGGCGTCGGTAAACGAGACGGCTCACGAAATTCCGATCTGATCTGGCCCTACCCATCCGTATTCGACCATATCTACGCCCATCAATTGGATTACTGGACTCCAGATAACCAGGATGCCTTCTATCCACGTGTATACGGTGACCCAAACGGTAACGTAGGCAGTAATTACGGCAGCAGCCGCCGTACCCAAACGAAATACCTCACCAACGAGGCCTACTTACGTATTCAAAACGTTACGCTGGGTTATTCCCTTCCCCAAAACCTCCTTGACCGGCTCAATTTTTCCAAACTACGTGTCTTTGTAGCGGCCAACAATCTGCACACATTTGACAGTTTACCTGAGGGCCTCGATCCCGACCAAGGTTCTAACGGGGTGTATCCGCTCATGAAGAGCTACTCTGCCGGCATTAATCTATCCTTTTAAAATCACCCGACATGAAATCTATTAAAGGACTACTTCCCTTACTACTAATATGTCTTTTTGCTGGTTCCTGTCAGGAAGATTTCCTGGATCTTGCACCGCAGGATGAACTCTCCGTTTCAAGTACTTTCTCCTCGTACAATAACGTGAAGATATACTCCTGGAGTTTTTACGAATTCTTTGAAACCTACGCCGGTAATAATATTCACAATACGGAAATTGACGGTGACCTGATCCATAACAGTAATAATACTGGTTCGGCCTACATCTGGGGGCGAGTACTGGTACCGACCAATGATGGTAACTGGACAGACACCTACGCCAATATCCGTAAGGTTAATCTTCTGCTAGACAATATCCCCAATTCTGAAATGGCTGAGGCAGATATTGCTCACTGGCGTGCCGTTGGTTTATTCTTCCGGGCCCACGAGTATTTCCGCCTGCTTAAACGATTTGGCGGTGTCCCTTGGTTAGAAAATACTGTGCTGGATACCGATACGGATATCCTGTATGGCCCTCGTGACAGCCGGGATGTTGTAGCGAGCAACATGCTCCGCGATTTACTTGAAGCCGAAGCCAACATAAAAGTAAATGGAGACGGACCAAACACCCTTAACAAAAGTGCGGTAAAGGCCCTTATTTCCCGTTTCGGCCTGTTTGAAGGAACCTGGCGCAAGTATCATGGGCTGAGCAACCACGAGCAGTACCTCGAAGCAAGCATATCCGCCTCCGCC
>JBLHRW010000084.1:0-14311 GCA_047626445.1 Neolewinella sp. | reverse complement strand
ACTTTCCCGAATTTCCCGGACCGCGCTTATCAGAAAGTCTTCCCGCCAACCGAAGATCACGATGTGCCCCCGAGCCCGAACCGGCAGTTTACCTTGTTGTCGCTGAGTAACTCTCCACTGAGAAGCCTCGAAGACCAAGCCCGCTAATTGAGCGAGGACAAAGATTCCTCCGGCATACATCAGAATAAAGGTAGACCAACGGCCGGCCGTACTCGAAGCCGAGATGTCCCCATAGCCAACGGTTGTAGCGGTCGTTATGGTTAGCCAGGCGGCATCGCCCCACCCCATCCCCTCGAAAACGAACATGGCAAAAATGTGAAGACACATCAGGCTTATCAGGAACAGGGTAAGAAACAGGATGCGGTATTTCAGGGTACTGCCCAACGCCCTCCGGGTCTTTTTCACCTGCTTCTGTATTTGATAAATCATTTGCATGCGGCAAAATACCCCTGAATGAACCCAACCACCATCCAATACGCCAATAATATTCCGTTTCTTAGGGCCGGTCTGTAGCCAGACCATGATTTTGTTAAACCAACTCCCCGATCAATGCAACAACGCTTCCTCCCCCTGCTCTTTTTATTCCTGTGCCTGCCTCCTGCGCTCTCCGCCCAATTCATCTACGGTGATGCCCTACCCGATGCGCCCGCGCTTTCGGCCCGGGGAGACCACGCCGTCGGCGTCCGCACCATCACCATCCTTAACTCCGACCAGCTCAACATTGCCGCTGCTAAGGACGGCAAGATTCCCACCTACGACCGCTCCCTGAAAGTAGAAGTCTGGTATCCCGCCGAGGCCGATGCTTCCGCCACCATTTCCTACCAGGAAATTATGGGGCAGTTTCCCGACACTACCCGCCCCAACATTCCCTTTACTTTTATGGGCCGTGCCACACGCGATGCGAAGCCAAAGGCTGGTGCCACCCCCTACCCGCTCGTCGTCGTCTCCCACGGCTACACCGGCTCCCGGTTGCTAATGACCTACCTCACGGAGAACCTGGCCTCCAAAGGTTACGTAGTGGCCGCCATTGAGCATACCGAATCTACCTTCGACAATGCCGGCCCGTTCCCTTCTACCCTTTACTTCCGCCCCATCGACATCCGCTTCACGATCGATGAAATGGAACGCATGAGTGCCGCAGGTTCAGGTACTTTCCTTGCCGGACTTACCGACGCTCAAAACACCGCCATTATCGGTTATTCCATGGGCGGCTACGGCGTACTCAACGTAGGCGGCGCAGGCTACAGCCCCGGACTGGGTGCTTTCTTTGCTGGCCAGACGGGTGGTAGCACCGCCATCAACCGCCACATCATCGGCAACGAAGCCTATACCGGCGCAGATCCCCGCGTAAAAGCCGTAGTGGCCTTAGCTCCCTGGGGAAAAACCTTTCAGATGTGGAACGACGAGGGCCTGCAAAACCTCAAAACGCCCACCTTCTTCATCGCTGGTAGCGAAGACGACATCTCGGGCTATGAGAAAGGGATCAAGGCCATCTACGACGGCGCCGTAAATTCGGAACGTTACCTACTCACCTACGAAGGTGCCCGCCACAACGTTGCCCCCAACCCTCCCCCGCCAGAGGCGCTAGCGCCCGGCCTCCACATTGACGAATACCTCCGTTACGCCGATTCTGTCTGGGATACCCGCCGTATGAACAACATCAACCAGCACTTCATCACCGCCTTTCTCGGTGGCAAATTGAAGGGTATGGACTATGCGAAATACCTGGAGCTCCCCGAAGACGCCAACACCAACAAATGGGAAGGCTTTAAGCCCAGAACTGCCGTAGGGCTGAGCTTAATGCGGTAAGCAATTTGTACAATAATGGCCGTAGGCCATGCTTAAATAAACGAAGCCCCGGATGGAGACATCCGGGGCTTCGTAATTTCGGTCATTACAGGAGGTGCAAAGACAAGGTTGGCGGCAAAGTGCGCACGCGGAGCGTGACGCTAAAGCTTGCGCTCGGAGAGCGCTGAGTCCGGGCCGAAGGCCCACGCGCGCAGCGAGCTACCCCGTCCTATCTGACGCTTTGACTACCAGGCGCTCTGACTAATTTACTTGACTGTAATAGGCAAGCGCGCCATAGTATTCTCCCAACCAACAACCAGTTCTATCATGTCGCCTTTTTCCACAAAAGTCATGGAGAGCGCCTCAAGGGTAGTCGATGTTTTTTCGGTCTTAGCGGTCATCTTCACTACGATGTCCTTCTCGTCAAAGTTGGCATTGCCCCAGCTCTGTACGGTTTTGTGGATGATGAACTCCCAGTTACCGTCGTTGACCATAGCAAACAGACCATAACGACCGGCTCTCACGTCTTTTCCGTTGATGGTAACGTCTTTGAAGAACGTCAATTCAGTAGTTTCGTTGGCACCAACGCGCCACATAGAACCGAACTTCAGCATCTCGCCAAAGATCTTACGGCCCTTCATCTGCGGACGGCTGTAAACAACCCGTACCTGTGGTTCGTTGGCGGCCAGGTCTTTCTCTTCTACGTAGTTACGCATGCGGCTCATGTCCGGGTACTGAACGAGGTCCATCGGGCTGGCGTCGTCGCCGGCCAGACTGGGTGGGTTCAGGTTGATGGGAAGTGCCGCGCGGGTTTTGTCCCATTCAAAGATCATGTGTACCGTGCCTTCATTGATCTTCTGAAACCCGATCACGAAAGATTCGCGGGCTTTAGACGTCACCATAGTAGGTACTGCAATGGCCACTAAGTCTTTGGCCACATCGCGGTTCTGCGAACCGCCGATGAATCGTTCTTCAGAGATCTTCACGATCCACTGATCGGCGTACAACTGAGCGAACATCGTGTAAGCACCAGCGGGAATCAGGGTAGTTCCGATCTCTACGGCCTGGAAGAAGGTCACCTCAGTGGCTTCGTTGGCACCCAGGCGCCAGTCCTGGCCGAAGGGCTGGAGCTGACCGAAAACATTGCGTTCTTTTTTAAGTGGCCGGCTGTAGAGCACTTTTATTTTCTGGTCCCGTTCCGGATCATCCGCATCGAGGTAGTTGGCAAAAGCCGCGCTGCGGGGGTAGTGAGCAGCATCCATCGGGCTATTGTCCAGATCGCCGAATTTGACCTCCTGGGCCTGAACAAGGGTAAGGCCGCTCATTAGAAAAAGACAGCAAAGAAGGGTGATTTTGGTTCTCATGGTATGGTTTTAGTTATTGAGAATGCAAAAATACTACATTTGTCGGTTACAAACCACCTCGCTCGTATTTGGGCGCGGCCGCAGGTGCACAAAGGAGGGTTAAAAAGAGCAAGGTTTGCCGGCAGGCGACAGATCCCCTTCTCTGGTGACTTTTTCAACTTGTCGGATTATTAAGCTTTCAGGCAGTCCTGTTATCGGGTGGTCCCTGGAACCTATTTATTCTTTTATGGGCGAGGCCAAAGCTGCAGGGGAAGTTGACAGGGGAGACGCGTTACTGGAGGGAGATGTCGCTGGGACTGCGCTCGTTACTGCCCGACTAGCTACGTCCCAGGACACTTCTGTACGACAGCTACGCCGTCGCCGTTATCAGCACCTTCGGCCGCGCGCCTGTATTCCAAGACATTCCGTTGAGCAGCTCACTTGACACTTATCCAAAACATTTAGCCAACACCCTTTGCCCCTTACCACAAAACACGTATCTTTGCGCCCACTTTGAAACGTCCTTAAGTACCAATGGGTATTTTTCACGGGATAAAACGTTAGGTTATGTCAATACAATCACCATTCATCTTACCCCTCAGTGGGCTTGGTCCGGGGGTTTATCAATATGACCTTACGGTAGATGACGAATTCTTTGCATCCTTCCCGGATGCACCAGTCCTACATGGTAATGTTGCCCTCCGCCTTACGGTAGATCGGCAACTGAGTCAGTTGGTCATGGATTTCGACTTTTCAGGAACCATCCGCACGGATTGTGATCGTTGCCTTGCTGGCGTCGATTTCCCAGTGGAAGGCCAGGACCAGCTGATCGCCAAGTTCAGCACCGAAGCCGAACACCTGGAAGAGGAAGGGGAGCTCGTTTATTTGAACCCGGACACCAGTTTATTCAACGTTGCACCCTACGCATACGAGATCGTGGTCTTGGCTTTGCCAATGATCCGTACGTTCGACTGTAGAGCGGGTGAGCCACCTTACCCGTGCGACGATGAGATGCTGGATCGCATCGACGACTCTGTCGAAGATGTCTCAGCCATCGACGCTTCGCGCGACGATGATGAGGATGACAAGCCCAGCCCATGGGACGCGCTCAAAGACTTAAAATAACAGTTACTACAAGTATAAAATTTACATAAGGCAATGGCACATCCTAAGAGTCGGATCTCCAAGCAGCGCAAGCGCAAGCGTCGTACCCATTATAAGGCTACGGCTCCATCCATCACGGTTTGTCAGACGACCGGCGAATCTCACATGCCGCACCGTGCGTACTTCGACGATGAAGGCAACATGTTCTACAACGGCAATATGCTGGTAAAGGGACCTGAAACTGTACTCGAGGAAGAGGGCGGAGACGACGCTGAGTAAGCATACTTCCCTAGAGAAAAAGATTGGTAGCCCGTCAGCAATGCTGACGGGCTATTAGCTGTTGGAGGCAGTAGGTTGCAAGCTACGGGTACAGATTGTCGATTTTCGACCTTCATAATGTTTTTCTGTGCGCGATCTGCTTATCTAATTTAGCATTTACCTTACATTTAATTACGGGAATTCAAGCACTTGCATTCTGCAACTTGAAAACCTACAACTTGAAACCAGCATATGTCTAAGCAAATCATCAACACGCCCAACGCTCCGGCTCCTGTCGGTGCCTACAACCAGGCAAGCCTGCACAATGGTGTTCTTTACGTGAGTGGCCAAATAGCCCTTGACCCCAAGACTGGTGAACTGCTTACCGCAGACATCGAAACCGAGACCCGCCGGGTCCTGGATAACCTGGGCGCCATACTGGAAGCTGCTGGCACCAATTTCGAGAACATTCTGAAATGCAGTGTCTTCGTCAGTGACATTGAAAACTTTGGTCAGATCAACACGGTTTACGCTACCTACTTCAATGAAGCGACTGCGCCTGCGCGGGCTTTAGTTGAGGTGGCCAACCTACCGAAATACGTAAACGTTGAGATCAGCTGTATCGCTGCAGTAGGCTAATCAACCTAAGCGGTCACTGGGAGAATCAATTATTGAGGCTAACGTTCCAGAAATCCCGGTTGTAACCGGCGAATACGCCAATACCCTGTTGCACGTTTCCGAAGGAGCTCACCCTTGGGTCACCTACTCCAATGGGGAGTGCTTGGCCTTCTCGCTGTATGGTCAGTTGGTAATCAAAGTAAGGTTCAGAAACGGTACGCAGTTCTGCCTGCAAATTGCCCAGGAGCTCAATTCGTGGATCAAACCGGCTTTGCAATTTGATGGTTAGTCCGTCTGAGGAAGGTCGGTCTCTCACCAGAATACTTGCCTCTCCGGCAATGGTGTTTTCAGTGTAGTCATCAATAGGAGCCTGAACTACTTTTGCTTTGACATCCATTGTCATCGTATCACCGTTCAACTTAATGAAATAGGGTATAACCAGTTGGCTGATACGAATGTCATAGAAGTTCACCATGAACTCGGGATCGTCGTAGTTAATCTTCAGCGTGAAAGTGAAAATTTCTAAGCCGCCCACGGTCATCCTGGAGACATCATCAAGAATCTCTAGCCCAACGATTGCTACCGGCTCGGGGATCGAACTGGATGCGTCAATGGGTTTAAATCCACTTTTGGTAGCAAACAGGGTGTAGGTGCGCCCGACCTTTGGTTTGAAGATGTTACTTTGGTAGCGCCCGCGGCGGCCGTCCTGACCAGCTACGTAATGAAGTACTTCCTTGGTCTCGTTACCTTCAAGGATGGAGACGGTAGCGTCCGTGATTTCATTAACCGATTGCTCCCCAATTGTTGGCTGGGTAGCCGATAGGTAAACTTTTACGAGATCATCCGGGAAAAACGTAGAGGACACGACCAACTGAGATTCAACGATTTCAAACCCAAGATCGACAGGTTCTTCACACGCAATAAAAAGCGTCACCAACCCGGTGATCGCGAATAGCCGTAGAAACCATTGTTGTTTGAACAAGTTACTAAATCTTAAGTAGTCTCATGGAGGAAGGATAAATGTTGGGTTTCAACACTCTTAAAGTGAACCAAAACTAAGCAAATGTCAAGCAACGTACAAATTTTGGGCTCATCTTTTCCCAGTAAAGGTCAATTGGTAGGATAGAGTTGGTTGGATACCGCCAAAAAAGACTTGCACAAACTGTTGGTCTTTGATGAGATCTGACCCACGGGAGAAGAAGTTAGTGCGCAAGTCATAAAAGATTGGGTTGTGTCTGCCGTATAGATTGTACACACCAAAGTTCAAGGTATGTTGAAAGCGCCTTGTCTCCTTATCCCGGAACAGAAATTGGGCATTTACATCAAGCCGATGATTAGCCGGTAGGTTAAAGCCATTTTTATTTTCTACCAATGGTACTGTTTGGGGGCTCCCGTCGCTCAGGATACTGGGATCTGCCAACAGGAAGTTCTCCAGGCTCAGGCTATAAAACGCCCCGGAGCCATATCGCCAGGTAGCCGTGACATTTACGGAGGGGCTGACGTCATATGTGGCCAGTAGCTTCACCCCATGACGTCGATCAAATTGAAATGGGAAAGGGCGCCCCTTATTGATGTCTTCGTCGAATTGCCGCCTACTTTCTGCCAAGGTATAACTGAGCCATCCCCTTAATTTTCGCCCCGAATAATGAAGTGAGAACTCCGCGCCATTAGCGAACCCTTTACCAACGCTGAGGTTATCCAGCCAGCTATTGTTTTGGCCACTTTGGGAATAATCAATCAAGTGACGCAAATCACGATGATACAATTCAACTTCAAGTTGCCACTTGGCGGTGAGGTCGTGGTTATACCTAAACCCCACCTGCCGGACGGTGGAAGGTGCTATGTCGGGTGTAGACGGTACCCAGAGGTCCGTCGGCAGACCAATAACCGTACTGCTTACCAAGTGAATTGGTTGAACCATTTGATCGTAGGTGATTCTCCAGCGACCATGCTTCCCCAGACCAGCCGCCAGCATCAGGCGGGGCGACAGGTTGAAATAACTCACCTCATTGCGCCAAATTTGCCCCCGTAAACCGGCGCGATAATGCAGCCCTTCCCACTGGCCGTCAATACTTCCATAAGCTGCAAGTTGAACAGAGCGGAGCGCATCCCCCTCCCCTAGTGGCTGCAGTACCGGATGCCGCTCAAGAGGTACCCGCCCCGACCTGATTTGGGGTAAAAAACGGTGTGCATCGATGGTAGTGCCGAAGCGAAGATTACTCGTTCGGGTCAGATTATACTGGCCGTCGAAAGCCGCACCGATCTGTTTAATGGCCGAACCAAACCTTCCGCTGGAAATATCTGACGTCACCGAGTTATTACTCGCCTCGTAAAGGCTGTCAGATCGTTCAAAGCTTGCCCGGACGAGCAAATCCGAATACGATAAGCGGAAATTCCCAAAAAACCGATCATTAAAAAGGTGATTATAACGTAGCGCGCCCACCGTATTACCCCACCTTATTTTTTCCTCTCTGTTTTGGGTAGCGGTATAAAAGAGGACTGTTCCTCCAGGCTCCAGCACCGTAACATCGGTTTTCTTCTCCGAACCATTACCGTAATCATCAAGGCCACGATACAGGCTCAGGTAAACCCTTCCCTTCTCTCCTACCTGTTGATTAAGCTTGAGGTTAAGGTCATACACGGCGTAATCAATCTCTCCCTCCCGCCCATAATTCTGCTTCTGTCTTTCGCTTAAAGTCCGTAATATATCTCCTCCCCAGAAATATCGTCCAGAGACCAAGAAAGAGCTCTTCCCTGACTTCAACGGCCCTTCTGCCGTAACGGTAGAAGAAAGTAATGAACTACCGACACTGATCTCAGGATTATAGAGGTTACCGTCTCGGGTATGCACGTCTAACACCCCTCCAATACGGCCACCGAACCTGGCGGGTATTCCGTCCTTATAAAGGTCCGCTCTGCGGATGGCGGAAGTGTTGAAGATACTGAAAAGGCCCGCCGCATGGTTGAGATTATACACCGGCACACCATCGAATAGAACGAGGTTATGCCCACTGTTACTTCCGCGAATGGATAAGCCCCCTACCCCATCAGCACCAGAAGTTACACCAGGCAACATCCGGGCGAGGCTAAGAATACTTGCTTCACCTCCTGGTCCGTTCAGCAACCCTACTTCCTTGCTGCTCATCGTCCGCTCACTTTCCATCAAGTACAGAGAGCGGGAAGAGTCCACTGATGCCCGAACCTCAATTTGAGGTAAATAGCCGGCCGGCTCAAGCCTAATCTGCATCACCGTATCACTACGCAGAACGAAGTCCAACTCAATGGGTGCATACCCCGTGTAGCTGGTCCGAAAACGCTTACGGCCCCCTTTGGCTTCCAGCGAATAAAACCCATATTCATTAGCTAGCACCCCCTCAAGGTTATCAATATCCTGAATGGCGGCACCAATTAAACGTTCTCCGCTCGAAGCATCCGAAATTAGTCCATGCATGGTAAAACTCCGGTTAAACAGATCCAGATCCGGTACAATGAAGTAACCTGCAGGTCCTTGCCGAAAGACCAACTCTGTATCTTTTAACAAAAAGGACAACCAACCAACTAATGTCTTTCGATCACCGGGCACACTGACTACAATTTTAGGTAATTGATCAGGACGATAGCTGAGCGGCGCACCTGTTTCCGTCAATTTAATCAGTGCTTTCTCCAACGGCATCTGCCTGCGTGGGAGGGGATATCGCTTCTCTTTGCCTAAGTCCCGCTGTCCTTCCAGTGCACTACTTGGCAGGAGGACTAAAATAAGGGCCAGCAAAAAGGCGAGACGTAGCATGCTTCTTTTTTATACCGATTATCGACGCCTTTAAGTAACGGAAAACAATAGGAAACCGTTGCCTTGTAGATAACAAGGCTAATTGTATTATCGTCTTCGGTAGGCTTGAGGGGTGTCTCTGGGTATTGGCGTAACCCGATGTTCCCAGCGTACTATTTGCCGCAGGTCATGTTGGATAATTGGTAGTGGTCAGTAGCCAGTTCTTCTAAATTACCGTCATCCATTGAGGCGATTGTTTCCAATACGGCTACCGGGTTTTTGCCGTCGTAATTTATGGTTACAGGAAAATCGCAGGCTGTCGGCACAGTAATTTCCAAGCCAAAGTTATTGCTGATCGTCTTGAGCACGAGGCTAAGTGGGATCCTGTTGAAGGAAAGCGTTCCAGTCCTCCATGCGTGCCGATTCAAGTTTTCGCCTTCCATGAGGGTACATTTCTTACCTAGGATGGCCAAGCCACACTGCCGTGCCCTTACCGGAACCACCTGGTCTCCACGATGTAATTCCACGCTACCTTCGGACACTTCAACTTCCAGCTCGTCGCCGTCAACCCGAAGATTGAAGGAAGTACCCGTTACCCGGAGTTCCGTTTCTGAAGTATTGACCAGGAACGGCCGGCCAGCATCTTTATGCACCTCAAAAAAGGCTTGTCCAGACAGTTCGATGCGTCGATCAGTGTCGTTAAACGCTCCTGGATAACTGAGCGCAGCTCCCTGCTGAAGCAACACATTAGTCCCGTCAGGCAGCACAACTGCCATCGGTGCGCCAGTAGCGTTGATGAATTTGGTAGCACCGTCTCCGGCAAATACAAGGTATCCAGCCGTAATCAGCAACAGCATTACAGCTGCTGCGGAAAGCCACCGAAACCTGCTAAGCGGACGGATTACTGCAACAGTCGCATTGGGAGATTCTCCCATACGAATATGCACCCGGGCTAACGCTGCGGTTGCATCTGGGGTAAAGTCCTCTTTGTAAGAAGGAGTGTGCTGATCGAAACCTTTAATATCTGATGTGTTCATTATTGCCAGTGAAACTAGGAGTGGGCTCTTATCGACGTGACACCAAAAGTACGTCACCCCCCTAATATAAAGTTTATTTTTTGGACCTGTTTGGTCAGTTAGCAGACCTCTGCTACCGCATCGTCAACAAAATGCACCATATGTTAACAACATCAGGCTCAACCATTTTCGTAAAAACCGGTACGCCCGGGTCATTTGATTCTCTACAGTTTTTGGTGAAATTTCTAAGGCCTCAGCAATTTCTTTGTGGCTCATCTCTTCTAATTTATTCATGACAAAAACTAGCCTACAGCGCTCTGGCAAAGTATCGATAGCCTTATGGATACGGTCTCGTAATTCATCCTGCGTAAGTTCATCATCCGCCAGTTCCTTCGCGGCAAGCGTCTCCGGAACCTCCGTATCATCAACAGGAATTCGCTTACGATCCCGTAGGTAATTCAGGCTACGGTTACGCACTGCCCGACGCAGATAAGGGGCAACTGCTCCGAGTTCATCCATATCCCCGGCACGTTTTTCCCAGAGGGAAACGAAGAGGTTTTGTACAATGTCTTCTGCCTCTTGCTCATCATTGACAAAGCGCACCGCAGTTCGGCAAAGGTCAACATAGTACCTACGAAAGAGCTCATCCAGCGCGGTGCTTTCGCCCGCCCGTAATTGGATAAATAAATCCTGATCTGTTACCAATGCCATTTTCCCCATAGCGAGCCTCAAGGTAGCATTTTAAGAGCTACGGCGTAACAAATCAGCGTATTCACTCAATTAAGCGTAGACAGAGGCTTTAGGCCGAAGCGTGAAAGTTTGCTACCTTCACCCACTATAAATTAACAACCCCCACATTCATGTTGAAAAAGTACACCCTACTTTTAATTGGTCTGCTGGCCCCCATTTTCGCTTTCGCACAAGACGAAGCAACCGGCATCGACGGCTTTCTACAAAGGTTCTTTGAGCCAGTTACTAATTTTGTAAACTCCATCGTATTCTTCGAGGTTTCCATTGCAGGCATCTCCATCCCCTTTGTCCTCCCTTGGCTAATCGTCGGCGCAACCGTCTTCACCATTTACATGGGGTTCATCAACATAAGTGGTTTCAAGCATGCCATCGACGTAGTGCGCGGACGGTATGACGACCCCGATGACCCAGGAGAAGTTTCCCACTTTCAAGCCCTCACCGCTGCCCTTTCGGGTACCGTAGGAGTAGGCAACATCGCCGGTGTGGCCCTGGCCGTTAGTCTTGGTGGCCCTGGCGCCACTTTCTGGATGATCATCGCTGGTCTGCTGGGCATGAGCTCAAAATTCGTAGAAGTTTCCCTTGGCCTGATGTACCGAAACGTCAACGCCGACGGTAGCGTATCTGGTGGTCCGATGTACTACCTCAGCAAGGGTATGGGTGAAAAAGGTGGCTGGGTTGGCACCCTCGGTAAGGTCTTAGCGGCCCTCTTCGCCATCTTCTGTATCGGTGGCTCCGTTGGCGGTGGTAATATGGTTCAGATCAATGCCGCCACCAGCCAGTTAATCAACGTTACCGGTGGTACCGAGTCTTTCCTCTACGGCCGTGGCTGGATCTTCGGCCTCATCATGGCAGTAATCATCGGTCTGATCATCATTGGTGGCATCAAAAGTATTGCTAAGGTTACGGAGCGAATTGTTCCCTTTATGGTGGGCATCTACGTCCTCGGCGCGCTTGTTGTACTAGGCTACCACTTTACCGACATCCCTGATGCTTTCGGTCAAATCTTCAATGGTGCCTTTAACGCCGAAGCGCTTTACGGTGGCTTCGTCGGTGTACTCATCCAGGGCTTTAAACGAGCAGCCTTTAGTAATGAGGCCGGCATCGGTTCCGCCTCTATCGCTCACTCCGCGGCAAAAACGGATGAGCCAATCAGCGAAGGCATTGTAGCCCTCCTGGAGCCGTTCATCGACACCGTCGTTATTTGTACCATGACTGCCCTGGTCATCGTCATCACCGGTTACGGTGCTGCTGTGGGCGGCGGTGCGGAATGGGCCCACGCTGGTCTAGTGGACGGCAGTTTAACGCCAATCGCTCAAATCGACGTCACCAGTAAAGCATTTGAATCAGTGATCAGCTGGTTCCCGGCTATTCTCGGCATTGCCGTTATTCTATTCGCCTTATCTACTATGATCAGCTGGTCCTACTATGGCCTCAAGTGTTGGACCTACCTGTTCGGCGAAAGTAAAACGAACGAAAACATCTATAAGGTCATCTTCTGCATCTTCGTCGTCATCGGCTCCGGCATCTCTGCCCAGGCGGTATTCGATTTCGGAGACGCCATGATCTTTGCGATGTGTTTCCCCAACGTGCTGGGGCTTTACTTCCTCATGCCCAACGTCCGGCGTGCTTTGAAGGATTATATGGCCCGCGTTAAGAGTGGAGAAATTAAACGCACTGAGTAATTTAGTCGTTCCCGCTTAGCGTAATGAGGCGCGAACGCAGGTGCATGCAAAATCCCCCTTCCGGCATTGGCCCGGGAGGGGGATTTTTGGTTGAGCCTAATAGATCGTTGTCAAGTGAATAAAGTTGTAATAGCAAGCTGTCGGAGAAGAGGGATATCGGGCTGAAAATTCACCAGCGCCTAATGCGCCAGAATTGATGGCTCGTATTTTTCTGTCTTTACCGCCCCAAAAAATTCTGGAGGAATCGAACTATTTTCACCCCGGGTGAGGCGGCACGCCGAAACCCGGAGTTAAGGAATAGAGGCGTTGTTTGGGCGCGCAAAGCGCCGCAACGGTTTTAGCCCTCCACAATCCCCGGATAAAAGACCGCTTCGCGGACTTTCATCCGGGGCAAAGTGGTTCGAGCCCTCCGGGCTCAATATTTCACCAAAACTTCTGGAGGCATCCGCATCCATTAATGGTGCAGTCAAAGAACCGATTTCCCATCGGTACACAGCTCCTCAGGCCCAAGTGCGATTACACCTCATAGTAGCTGCGCAGCGAAATCCCGGTCACCGTTACCGCGTCACAATCACCGGAGGCAAGTTATTCCGACCAAACAGGTAACGGCCCCGCCCCAACCCGACGATGTCCCGAATCTCACCGGGGATGTTGATGCCGCTTTCTTTAGCTGATAAGGCTCGGAGATTACCCAAACCGTCATTCAGTAGGAGCAGGCCCCTACCGGCATCATAGCGGCCAGTTTCGGGTTTAGCGTAGTAGAAATTTCCGCCTAGGAGGACGTCCTGATCACCGTCGTTGTCCACGTCATCGGCCAGTAACGCGAAGACCGGGGTCTCCTGGGCGGCTGATGGGAGGACTGCGATGCGGAACTTACCGTCGCCTTCGTTGAAGGCGATCAGGCTACGGAACTCAGTAGCCTGCAGCCGGACGGAGCGTCCGAGCACTTCGGCCGAAAAGATGTCCTCCATTGTTTGGTCGCCAAAGGAACTGTACTTCAGGTAGCGCTTGCGCAGCCCTGGCATTTGCTTCACCAAATCGTGTAGTAACGGCATTGGATAGGCTTTGCCATCTTCCCAGGTAGAGATGATTGGCTCGGCTTTCCCGTTCTGGTCAAAATCGTTGACGTGCAGGATCACCGGTTCTTCGGCCGAAGCGCGGAAGCGGGAGTTCAAACCGTGGTTGCCCAGGAGGAGGTCCATCCGGCCGTCTCCGTTCAAGTCGGCGGTTTCCAGCGCATTGTACCAGCCGGCGAGGTCCATCATTGCTCCTTCAGCGATCCCTTGCACCTGCGTCCCCGCCTGAAAAGTCACCGTGGTTTTCACCAAATGCCCCTCCTGAAAAGTGAACACCTGCGGGGCCAGCCACTCGCCTACCACGATCAGTTCTTTGCGGTCATCCCCGGTCACGTCTGCCCAGCGAGCGTCCGTCACCATGCCCAGCTCTTTGAGGGCTGCATCCTGCGTGTCCGTAAAGTTCCCCTTACCATCATTCAGCAATAGGTAGCTGTCTGCCGGTGCGCCGTATAGGCCGGGCCGCATGCGGCTGCCCACAAAAAGGTCTTCATCTCCGTCGCCATCCACGTCATAATTCTTGGCTACACTACCCACCGCCGGGCGGCGACTATTGGGCAGGATTTGTTCACTTTTGGTAAACCTTCGGGCGTCACCTGTATTCAAATAAAGTCGGTCCAGCAAAGCAGTAGAAGCCGCACCAAATTCACTGCTGCCACTCACCACGTACAGATCATCCCGGCCATCCCCGTTCGCGTCGAAACAGGCACAGGCCACGTCCTCACTCACCTTATCCTCTTCGAACAGTTCCCTTGCCGCCGCAGCAACGCTGAAGCTGCCCGGCTGGTCCCGGGCACCACCCAGATAGAAACTTAAACGTCCGTCACCGCTAAAATCTCCCGCACAAAGCGCTGGTCCTTCGGCGCTGAGCATATGATAAAGGAGCGGATCGCGGTCAAAATCACTGTATCGG
>JBLHRW010000083.1:0-14329 GCA_047626445.1 Neolewinella sp. | reverse complement strand
GCGCTACACTAAGAAGGTTTTGGGAAGGACTAACCACTAAGACATTAAGGCACTAAGCGCTACACTAAGAAGGTTTTGGGAAGGAGTAACCACTAAGACATTAAGGCACTAAGCGCTACACTAAGAAGGTTTTGGGAAGGACTAACCACTAAGACATTAAGGCACTAAGCGTTACACTAAGAAGGTTTTGGGAAGGACTAACCACTAAGACATTAAGGCACTAAGCGTTACACTAAGAAGAATTGGGAATGGGCCGGAACTATCGGCTACTGAACTAGTGGACTAATAAGGCGCGGCCGCAGGTGCAATAAACGGTTTAAGGAACAAGGGTGAGTGGGCTATGCCCCGAGAAAGAAGCAGCGCTTTTAAAAACTGACTGCCAGTTTGATTGTGTGGTCATCTCGGGGCATAGCTCACTCGGCCTTAGTTTATTCGTTCTTTAATTAGCAGCGCCATACTGCACTACCCACTATGATCTACTAACCGCAATCGCCATCATCATCCGCATCATCTCCTCTTCCGTGTTATAAACGTTCGGTGAAATCCGCAGCGAATCTCCCCGGTAGCTGACCATCAACTTCTGCTTGCTGAATTCAGCGACCAGCCGGGTGCCATCGATGCCGGCGGGAAGGCGTAGCCCTACGAGGTGATGGGCCCTTTCGGTGGGGAGGCTTACGCCCAGTTCCCGTAGCGTAGGCTCCACGCCTTTCCACAGTGCGGCACAGTAGGTTTGGATTCGTTCTGGGCCCCAGGCATTGACCTGTTGCAAGCCCGCCAATTGCATCGGAGCCATGAGGAAGTTGGCGTGTTCGCCAACGGCGTACCTGCCGGCCAGCGGCCGGTAGTCATCGGTGTAGTTGACGAGGTTACGGAAGTCTTCGCTACCGGCCCGGTTGATCCAGTTCTCTTCCAACGGGGTGCCGTGGTCCATCCGCTCGCCGAAGTAGGCGTAGCCGTGTCCGTAGGGCCCCATCAGCCATTTGTATCCGCCACAGCAGAGTACATCGGGCCGGATGTTCTGGACGTCAAAGGGGTAAGCGCCTAGGGATTGGGTAGCGTCGACGACCAGCCAGGCGTCTACGTCATCCGTTCGTTTGCGGATGGCCTTGAGATCGTATAGGGTACCGTCGGCCCAGTGGAGCTGGGCGATGGCGACGGCGGCGGTGTTGGCATCGATGGCTTCCAGGACGTGGTCGGACCAGCTGCCCGTAGCCCCGGCCTCCGGCCGGGCCACCACCCGGAGTTCTGCGCCAATGGCTTTACACTTTTCCGCCCAGGAATAGTAGTTACTCGGAAACTGGTCTTCCACCACGATGATGTTCTGGTCGGCTCGGAGGGGAAGGTTCTTAGCTGCCGTGGCAATGCCATAGCTCGCTGCCGAAATCATCGCTACGCGATCCTTTTTCGGGCAGTTGATCAGTTTGGCGAATTCCTGTTTAATGAGCTCTACCGGCCCGAAGAACTCCGGGATGGGCATGGCGGCACTTTCTTCCCTAAACCACAGCGCATTTCTGCAGGCAGCGGCCACTGCTTTCAACTGCGGGGCCCTGCTGGCTCCGTTGAGGTAGCCTGCTACGGCTTTTTCGGGGAAGAGGTTGCGTTGGCATTGGAGTGGGGTGTGCATAGGGGAATGGGAGAATTAGGAAATGGGAGAATGAGGCTCCGGGCACCAAACTAGTAAAATTATCCCGCAGCAGGAAGTCTCCGGATGCTGCCTGTCGTGGAGCGACGGGCCTGTCAGTTACCTGGGGTAAGGAGGTTCGAGGTAGTATTCTCCGGCCCTTATTGAGCTTTTCTCAACAAGGGCCGGAGCTTTACTATTCGGCTACAGTTCGTACTGCTCCTTTATCATGTCTATGAATTTATCTTCAGACATCTTTTTACGACTATCTAGAAGATGGACAGCATCTGCTCCTGCACTATAACGAAGCTGGTTGCTTTCATCAATTGTCGCTTTGTAAATAACCTCTGCTACCAAGGTGGCAGGCGATAGATTCTCGCTGCTCGATTGGAACACTTTGAACATTGCACCAACAATTGATTGGTATTCTAACATTGACTCATTATTCTTAAAGTCAAATGACCTTCCTCCGAAGTCTGTAGCCGTAAACCCTGGTTCTACAATTTTGACTTTGACGCCAATTTGACCCATTTCAAAACTAAGCGCTTCTGAAATCCCTTCAACGGCAAATTTCGTACCATGATATAGTGAGCCCAGGGGGAAGGTCATTTTTCCACCTATTGATGAGATGTTGACAATGACACCGTTTTTATTTTTCCGAAAGTGTGGAAGTAGAGCTCTTGTTACATCCAATAATCCAATGACATTCGTATTGAATTGTCTAAGAACACTTTCTCTTGGAAAAGCTTCAAGTGGGCCATAAGCGCCATATCCTGCGTTGTTGACCAGTACGTCAATTTTTCCAAATCTCTGTACGCCTTCTTCAACGGCATTTTGGATGGAATCCAGCTCCAATACGTCTAGCCGAACGACTAATGTATTGTCAAGCTTTGTCAGTTCAAGTTCTTTCTCTGGCGACCTCATAGTAGCTATTACGTTCCATCCTTTAAGTTGAAACAGCTTAGAGGTGTCTTTCCCGATTCCCGAACTTGCCCCGGTAATTAATATCGTCTTATTCATTTTTAGCTAGTTTTTGTTTAGGCTTAATAAATTACTTATTCCATTAGCAGTATAGATCTGTTGAGTCATCTGGTGAAGTACTTTGTTGTAGTTCTCAATGGGCTCTTTTAATCCCATGAAATCAACGACGGTTCTGAACGGTTTTTCACCATGAGGTAGTTCTAGTAATGCTATGACAGCATCGGCTATCTTTTGTGGCCGTTGCATTGGATTAGCCTCTAAGTATTCAACATATCCGTTTAGCGAAGCGTCTGGAGCATAAATCATGTCTCCATATTCAGTGCCTCGCTCATGATCACTTGGGCGGATCATTCCGCCCATGAATGCTGTTGGCATACCTCCTGGTTCAATGATACAAGATTCGATTCCGAAACCTGAGAGTTCGGCCCGATAGCCTTCGGCAATAGACTCCAAAGCATACTTAGAAGCAGCGTAAACGCCCAAAAAGGGAGTAGTTACTCTGCCGATGCAGCTTGAGGTGTGTAGTATGGTTCCTTTTCCTTGTTTCCTGAAGTGTGGGAGTACGGCTCTCATCAGTCTTTGCACGCCAAAAACGTTGACATCAAAAACACGTTGTATGTCTTCAGCCGTAAACATTTCTTGGATGCCGTTTGCTCCAACCCCAGCGTTGTTAAAAACAACGTCTAATCCGCCGAGTACTTTAATTGCCTTGGCAACGCCTTCGTTAACACTCGTTTCGTCGGTTACATCCATTTCGACCAATTCAACTCCTGCTGCCTGAAGCTCATTGGCGATGGCTCCGTTTTTACCCTCTTTTGAGCGCATCGTTCCGACAACCTGGTGGCCGCTTTCAGAAAGAGATTTGCAGGTCAACGAACCAAATGCTCCGCTTGCTCCTGTTACTAAGATTCGCTTACTCATAATTAACTGGTTTTGCGTCGTTAGAATTTTTGACAACACAAATGTCCGGTTATTATAAAGAGAAGTGTAACACAGAACAGGGAAGGATTAACACGATTTAAAGGTGTTTAGACTTGGTCAGTGGCTTCTGTATTCCTGCGGCGTCATCCCAGTCTTTATTTTGAATATTCGACTGAAATAATGAGGGTAGCTAAAGCCAAGTGTATAAGCTATTTCGCTTATGTTTTCACTTGAACCTAAAAGTAGATTCTTGGCTTTTTCCACCAGGAAGTCATTGATGTGACCCTTTGCCGTTCTTCCTGTTTCCTTTTTTAATAGATCGCTTAGATATCCGGTAGACACATGACATTTATTGGCTAAGTAGGAAATAGTAGGTTGTCCTGATTCAGGGATTTTACCAGCCTTATAGTACTGGGTTAATAATGATTCAACCTTTGCTGTAATATCTTTATTTTGAGCAGATCGAGTATTGAATTGACGTTCATAATATCTTGTACAATAGTTGAGTAACAACTCGATGTTTGAGGCAATAACCTGTTGGCTATGATTGTCAATTCTTGCTGCTATTTCCTCTTCAATCATTTTTATGCAATTACTTACGGTGTTTTGCTCCTGCGCTGAAAGGTGTAATGCTTCATGAACGGAATAAGAGAAAAAAGAGATGTCTTGAATCTTCTCACCTAATGGCGTCTTTCTAATTAAGTCAGGGTGAAAATAAAGCATCCAGCCTTTTACTTCGTTCAGCTTCTGCGCTTTATTTACGGTGATGACCTGATTAGGGGCTGTAAACATCATGACTCCTTCATCAAAATCGTAAGAGTTCCTTCCGTAATCCAATCCACAACTTCTATCTTTTAAAGCGATACAGTATAATTCAGAAGAAATTTTCACGCCAATAACTTCTTCTCCATAGGCTAATTCTGCGGTGTTGATGACGGTGATTTGAGGATGTGTGGGTTTCCCAAGTCCCATAAATTCCTGAAGCTGACTTATTGATTTATGATCTATCATTTGTTCTTCATTTTTGGCTGTTTGCTAAGCCTAATAGTTCGTGTTCATTACACTTGTTTGATGATCTCGCCGTCCGAACAGATAGGTTCGGGGTAATTTTAAATGGGGGAACTGATACACCGTCCATTTTTCCCCAAAGGTCAACTAATGGGAGATTGGCTTCTAACGCTTTTTTAGGATTTCTGAACACTTCTTGGGGCTGTTGGCTGGTAACGAACGCCTTTACCCATTACACAACATTCACGCCTTCTCCCCCCAAATCTTCCATCCAGCCTCCGCCTGCCGGTGCAGCATCCGAATCCCATTCCCGGTCCCCGCGCCAGCGGCGCGGGCTTTAGCGAGGAAGAGCGTTTCAGCGGGGTTATAGACCAAGTCGTAGCAGAAATGGGCGGGAGATAAGGCGGCATAGGGGATGTCGGGGAAGGTGTCTTCCTTGGGCGCCATGCCCAAAGGGGTGGTATTGATGATCAGGTGATGATCGGCGATCAGGTGGGGGCTAAGGTCGGCGTAGGTAATCCTGTTCTTGCCGGGGCTGCGGCTGACGGCCTGGGTCGTGATACCGAGTTCCTTCAGGGCTTCGTGGACGGCCAGGGAGGCACCTCCAGTGCCGAGGACGAGCGCGCTGGTTTCCTCCAGAAAAACTTCCAGCAAGTCATCGTTGGTGGGCAGGCCGAAGGCCTGCTGCGTCCAGTTGGACTCCCGGAGATGGTCCATCAAATCGGTCTGGAAGCCCAGGTAATCCGTGTTATAGCCGGTGGTCGTCCCGTCGGCTTCTATCCGGATGCAGTTAACGGCGCCGATCCGTTTAGCGGCCGGGTCGATCCGATCGAGGAAGGGAAGGACGTTTTGCTTGTGGGGAATGGTGACATTCAATCCTTTGAGGTCGGGGTGCGTTGCTTTTAGGTCTTTGAATCCCTGAAAATGCTCCACCGCGAAGTTGAGGTATTGATGGGTGTCCGCGAGGCCCATCTTCGCAAACTTATCGGTGAAATAAGGCTGGGAGAAGGAGTGGGTGATGGGGTAGCCGATTAGTCCGTAGGTCATGGGAAGGTGATTCTCGATTCTCGATTTAGGATTCTCGATTTGTGATTTGGGGGCAAGCTTTGTAATTCAAGGAGGGGTATCGTCTCGAGCGGTAGCGAGCATTGGATAAGCTCGAAAGGGAAAAGATATGCGATATTTGATGAGCTGCGCTGCTGCCTGCGGCGGTGGTGATACTTGATTTGGCTGCCGCAGGTTGGAAGTCTTAGCAAGGTTTCGGTATTACTCTCCCCAAGATCCTGTAGGGATCGAACTTTATTTACCCCGGGTAAAGGCCAGTTACACGATCTTTCACCCGGCGTAAATAAGATTCGACCACTAGGTGGTAGACCGTTTCTGGTGGAGAGGAGAACGCGCTTGCTCCTTAAACCTCCCTCTGCACCTGCGGCCGCGCCCTAAGCCTCTTCCAGTGATTTCATCTCCTCTTCAATGGGCGGGGAAAACCGATCCATAAGGTAGACCACAACCAACCCAAGCAGAAAGGCCACGATGACAGCGGGGATGAAGGTATTGTCTCCCTCGTACGCGCCCGGTAGCACCGGCGCTTCCAGCAGCGGTACCATTTCACCTTTACTGTTCTCCCGCATGGAAAGGGCATTGCGCCAAGGCCATAGTTTGCGCAGGGAACCGAGCATGAAACCAGTAAGGATGGCCAATGTCTGGTTCGGCCATGTTTTGAAGGTATAGGTGAGCACCCGGCTGAATACTGCGAGGCCGACGAGGCAGCCGAGGGCGAAGGTGGCCACGATCAACAGCGCGCCGGTGTCGCCAGAAGCGAGGTTGCGCACCGCGGTGAAGATGACGGTGTACATCCCCAGCAGCAACAGGATGAAGGAGCCGGAAATGCCCGGCAGAATAAGCGCTGAAATGGCGATGGCACCCGCGATAAAGACGAAAAGCAGGTTGTCGCCTCCGGCCATCGGGTTGATGGTCGTGAGGTAATAAGCGACTACGGCACCAATGACCAATAGGCCGATCGAAACGGCGTTCCACTGTTTTATCTGTTTGCCGATGTAAATAGCGGAGGCGATGATGAGGCCGAAGAAAAACGCCCAAACCACCGGAGGGTAAGCCTCGAGAAGTTCGGTGATCGTCATTACTGCAATGCCCAGACCAACAACCATGCCGATGCCAAGTTGGAGGATGAACCCTCCGTCAGCGGCTTTCCAGGCAGCTGCGATGCCGTCCCGACGCAATGCCCCGATGACTTTGGGCCCCAGGATACTGCCAATGGCATGCAGTAACCGTTCGTAAATTCCCGTAATGAAGGCAATGGTTCCGCCGCTGACACCAGGGATGGCTTCGGCGATACCCATTGCCATGCCCTTAAAAATTGTTGAGATGTTCATCGGTCGCTACTGCTTTTGCTTTACTGCGGCATACATGGCTTCCACCTGCTCCAGCGTGAAAATTCCGTCAAAGGAATTTTGGAAAACGAATTCCTGGTCGCCCAGGTAAATGATGTGCCGAAAGCCGTAGAGGGAGGTGGAGTCAATCATGTTGAGGAAAATGAACCCATTGGATTCCTCGCTCAATACGCTGTCGAAGTAGCGGTTATCCCGAACCAGTTCGAGTTGCTCCGCCTTGAGGCGTGTCATGTCATCGGTGCTGGCCTGGCTGGCCAGTATCTGAATGGAGTAATTGTCAGCGTTACTTTTGATGGTCACATCCTGCATGACTCCGGAAAGGTTGGTCGCCTTTATCTTGGCACTGTCGGGGGCCATAATGGTAACGGGGACGTTGTACTGCATCAGGTCAAGCGCTTTCCACCCGTCAGCGGGGTCGGAAGAACACGAAAAGCAAATCAGGGAAATTGCGATAAATAGCGTCAGGCGCATAAATAGTTATCTTTTTGTGGCTGCAAACTTAGAGCCAATCCGGCCGGAATCAAGGTTTTTTATGAGAAAAAGTAATTTTGTAACTTATCTGTTTGTAAATTTGTGATTTACCAACATTTTTTATCCATGATTCAACGCCTGCACATCCGCAATTATGCGATCATCGAAGAACTGCAACTTGATTTTGCTGATGGTTTGAGCATTATTACTGGAGAGACAGGGGCTGGCAAGTCTATCTTGCTGGGTGGCCTGGGGCTAATTCTCGGGGGTAGAGCAGACAGTAAGACCTTATTTGACGATACCCGGAAGTGTATCATTGAAGGACGGTTCAATATTGCTGCTTACGATCTCAAAGCATTTTTTCAAGAGCAGGACCTGGATTATGATGATGAGTTGATCATCCGCCGGGAGATTACGCCATCGGGGAAGAGCCGCGCCTTCGTCAACGATACGCCCACCAACCTAAAGGTGCTTCAGCAACTGGGCGGTACCCTCATCGATTTGCATCAGCAGTTCGATACGCTTTACATCAATAATGCAGCCTTCCAATTGGAACTACTTGATGCGCTGGCTGGCCAGAAGGAAAAAGTTACGATTTACCGTAAGCTCTACACCACCCTGCAGGCGCATCAGCGAAGACTCAATGACTTAAATGAATCCCGTGCCCAGGCCCGCCGGGAGCAGGAGTTTTTGGAGTTTCAGGTAAATGAATTCGGGGAAGCCGATCTGAGTCCCGGAGAACAAGAAGGCCTGGAAGGAGAACGACACCGCCTGAGTAATGCCGACGAAATCAAACAACTTACTTCCGGCGTGTTTCACTACCTGACCGAAGGGGACAGTGCCGTTTCCGACCAGTTGATGACCATTGCCCAGAAACTTATTCCGCTAGCTGCCGGTGACCCGAAGCTCAAAGAGCTCTATGATCGCTTTGAAGGCCTTCGCCTGGAGTTGGATGAAATCGCTACCGATCTGGAAGCTTTCGGTGAAGAAACTGACATCAACCCAGAGCGCCTGGAGGAAGTGGAAGAGCGGCTCAATCTATTGTACCGCTTGCAGAATAAGCACTCGGTCGCCACCGTGGAGGAATTGATCACTATTTACGATGAACTCTCCGGCCGGCTGTTCGAATTTACGAACCTCGACGGAGAGATTGAGAAATTGGCGGCGGAGCAAGACAAGGTCAGTAAAGCCCTACTGAAATCGGGAGCTGCCTTGCGAAAAGGCCGGCAGAAGGTCGCCCCGGGCTTCAGTAAGCAGGTGCAGGAGCGCCTGGCAGAACTGAGTATGGAGAACGCACAGCTGGTGGTCGATTTTCAACCGCTGGATAAACCCGGACCACATGGGTTGGACGAGGTGCAATTCCTCTTCAGCGCCAATAAAGGTGGCAAATTGCAATCGATTAAAGCCGCTGCCTCCGGCGGCGAAATGAGCCGCCTCGCCCTGGTCACCAAATCGCTGGTGGCTAAAGCCATGAAATTACCCACGTTGATCTTTGACGAAATTGACGCCGGCGTCTCTGGCGACGTAGCCCAGAAAATGGGCCGGATACTGACCGACCTCAGCCGGCATCACCAGGTGGTGGTCATCACGCACAGCCCCCAGGTGGCCAGCCGGGCCGATCGCCACTACTTCGTTTATAAGCAGGACCGGGAAGATGCCGACAGAACGATCACGAAGGTTCGGGAACTCAACCACGAAGAACGGGTTCGCTCCATTGCGGTGATGTTGTCGCAGAATCCGCCTTCGGACTCGGCTTTGGAGAATGCGAGAGAGTTAGTAGCGCTAACGCGCTAGCTAACTAGACGAAAACTCGCTTCGCTTGTTTTCTTGGTAGACGGCCTTCGGCTTTGGTAGATTGATAGAGGGTAGGCTACCGCATGGCTATGCTTACTCCGTTCGTAGTCAAGACTTTCCGTACGAGCGAAGCGAGTGTCCCAGTGCGGCAGCGCTATTTACTACTCACTACCAGCAGCGAAGCTGCGTCTACCAAGAAAGCGAGCGTAGCGAGTTTTCGTCTACTACGTCGAGCGCAGCGAGCTCCCTCTTGCGGTAGCTCTATCAATCTACAAACGCGAAGCGCGTCTACCCAGGGAGTGGAGCGACCATCTACCGAGGCTGCGCAGCAGCCGTCTACTCGCGAGTTAGTCCCACCGCAAATTCCTTCACCGTATCCACCTTTTTTAAATAATCATCGATGCTTTGCGTGACCTGGTGATCAGGTAGGATTCCGATCTCATCGGGTAGAGAAGTGGCCGTTGATACGTGGGTATTATTGGCGACGAAGTATATCAACCTGGTATTGGACAGCCGACAAACTGTTTGTCCGGCAGAGCAAAATTGGTTGGAGCCTAGTTCTTCGCCAATGATGGTACCTAGGTTCCAGACTTTAGCCAAAGACATAAAATGACCAGTGGTGGAGTTGCCGATGCCGTCAATCAGGAAGTATAGTTTTCCTTGGTAGGTATTTGCGAAGGGTTGTTGGGGTTTCTCGTTGTCGCTCAGTTCTTTTTTATCTTCGAATTCCGCTCTGGAGCTGTAGGTGAAAGGTTGATCATTCAAGTAGCGAAGCAGATGGATACTCGATTCCATAGAACCGCCACCGTTATAGCGCACGTCGATGATCAGGTGCTCAATGCCTTTGGCTTCGATTTCTTTAAAAGTGTTGTCGATAAAGGCCTTGAAAACATCCAGGTTATTCCAGGCATAGAAATTGAAGGAGGAAATGGTCAGGATGGCTGTTGAACCATCTTCCATTACCTCGAAGCAAAGGTTGTCCTTGCAGGGCTTGATGGCCGGATTTCCGAAATGGTTCCGCACTGTTGTTGCGGGAGTCAATAGCACGGGAGCCTTTTTGCCCTTCACCGTGACTTCGTATTGCTCCGGGAAGTTGAGGGCAAATGGAACCATTCCTGTGCCCCAGAAATTAAACTCATGCCGCTTCGTCGTTTCGACATAACCCTGCGAGGGGATGCGGCGGTAAATCTTCTCCACTACCTGGGCAACAGGAATACCGTTGATGGCCAATAGCTCATCTTTGACCGCCAACTTTCCCTCGTTTCCCATCGGGTCTACAACGAAAAGCTGTTCGCCCACCAGTCTGGTCTGTACCGGAAATCGGAGGGCTACCGGCATCATCTTACTCTCGAGGGAGAAACGCCCCGTCGACGTATGGGAGCAATTCAAAGCAGCGATTACCTCCGCACAATGCCACCTGAACTCAGCGTAGGTGGTTTTGTCTGTCATCAGCGCTTTTTTCTGCACGATGAGCGCTTGAAAATCCTCCGAGGTAATGAATTTAAGAGCGTTGGGATGGACTTTGAGCAGTCTGGCCGCCAACTGATCCAGATCGGCTTTGTATTCAGCAGCAGAATACACTTCCGCGAACTTTTCCTCATCAGTTTTAGGCACATCATCCGGATTCAGGATGCTGTTAATTACGTCCTCGGCGTTGAAATTGTCGGGGTCCATAGCCAGGGCTTTCTGGTAGTTAGCCAGTGCCTGTTTTTTATCGCCCAAGGCCAGGTAGGCTTCTCCCACACTATCGTAAGTATTGGCAGAAGTTGGGAATTGCTCTACTAGTAGTTTAAAGACTTCCAGGGCCTCTCCGGTTTGATCGCCCCACAAAAGGCCGTACCCGTACATGGTGAGTTCATCCTCATTCCAAAAATTATAGGCTTCAGGGTGCTCTTCTTTTAGTCGCCGGTACAACGCGACTCGTTCCCCGATAGGAAGTTGGCCATTGGCCTGCAAGACTGCAGAAATAGAGTTTGTTTCCGGCAAGTTGACCTGTAGTTCGGAGGCTATTGCGTTCTTAGGGCTTGTTGCTTGTTGTGCACAGCTGGGCGCGCTTACTGTTAGCAGTAATCCAAGTATAAGGGGAATCAATCGCATCATGTGGTAATCATTCATGCTGCGAAAGTATCGGTGGCGGTCCCGATTTAATAATTCTGCTTGTTAATTGATGTTAACTAATGTAAAAGTTGAAAACTCGCTGTGCTCACTTCCTTCTAGACACCGAAGGCCGTCTAAAAGAAAACGAGCAGAGCGAGTTTTCGTCTACAAAAAAGCCGGAGGCTTTTTACCCAGAAGTACCAGCGTCTTTAGCCAGCTTAAAGAACTCGTCGAGATTTGGGGTGATAACAATCTCCGTCCGGCGGTTACGGGCGCGGCCGTCGGCCGTGCCGTTGTCGCCACGGGGATCGTACTCGGCCCGGCCTGCGGCGGAAAGACGAGAAGGATCAACGTAGAAGTCATCGGTGAGTTTGCGAACAACGGCGGTAGCCCGCATGGTGGAGAGCTCCCAGTTATCACGTACACCGTTGATCTTCACGGGGACGTTGTCGGTATGTCCTTCCACGATCACTTTGAGGTCGCGGTGATCATTCAGTACGGTGCTGATGTTAGCCAGCACGTTTTCAGCCGTGGCGTTGACCCGGGCAGAGCCGGAGGCAAACAACAGCTTATCGCTGATGCTCACGTGTACTTTGCCGCCGCGGACTTCTACCTGGATGTCGTTGCCGGCGATCTGATCAAGCGAGCGTTTCAGGTTCATGACCAGGGCAAGGTTGAGGCTATCTTTGCGTTGGATGGAGCGGTTAAGATCCTTGATGTAGCTGGTTTGTCCACTGATGCTTTGGAGGCTCTCACGGATACTGGTGGCACCTTCCTTACTGATGACGGAGAGGTCTTCCATCCGGTCCAGCAGGTCACCATTGGTGCGTTGTACGCTTTCCAGCTGGGTGCCGAGCATCTCGCGTTGCTGTTCGCTGGCGACGAGTTTGATCTCTAGCTCCTTAATTTGGGCTTTGCCGCAGGAACTCAGAAAAAATAGACAAAGCAGGGGGGGGATTAGAAAGATTCTCATTTCAGTAGTTTGTTGGTTTGGGAAAATAAACGATGTGCGCAGGTTGCATGTTGCAGGGTTTGCTTCGCTCACGTTGCAGGTGTTGCAAGGTTTTGACGAGCTGCAAGGGCTGAAACCCTTGCAGCAACGGCAACTCTTGTAGCCGCGCAGCGGCTAGTCAAAGATCACTTCAGTAGCGCCATACCCATATTTTGTATGGTATTCGTTCTTGAATTTTCGGACGTATCGGGTCTTTTCTAGCGTCTTGTGAACCTCCTTTTTCAGGATGCCGTTACCCACCCCATGAATGATGAAGATGTTGTCGACACCGAGCTTTAGTGCCATCTGCAGGTAATTCTCGAAGTACCGCATTTGGGTAGAAAGTACCTGGTCTTTCGGCACTGACTCCGGTTCGCGGACCAGGGCGGGAAGGTGGAGGTCGATGGAGTTATCGAACTCCATTTTTGCGTGCAGCTCATTCTGGACCAGCTTTGTTCTTTGAGGTCCTTGCTTGGGCGGTTTATTTGCTACGTGCGCCTTGGTAATGGCTTTTAGGGTAGGGCCATGGGGCGCGGCCGCAGGTGCAGATTCGGGTTTGGAGAGCACGGGGAAGACAATATACAGGTGAGCTTCCCGGTACAATTCCGGTACGTCGGTATAACGGCTGAAAAATTGTTTTCCTTTAACTTGTACTTTTTGAAAGTGGCGGGGGCCGGTTCCGCCGGGGACTACGGTGCGGATGTCTAGCTCACAGCTTAATTTTTCATTGAGCCAGCTGTATTCCACGGGTTCCAGGCGTTTTTTTGCATAAGGGTCCATTTGGCCCACTTTTACCCAGCGCCGATCCGAATGCGTCAGGGTTTTGAACTCATAAATTATTTTATGGGGCGTACTATTTAGCAAGTAGACTTCATAGGCGATCGGTTCAGCATTGTTGTTGAGCACCGTATCGAAGGCGATTTGAACGCCGTTTCCTTCCGTCACTTCAGGGTTACTGTGTTCCTGGGGTAGGGGAGTGGGCGCTCTCGGTACTCCTGCTGGCTGATCCACAGATTCCAGTACCTCCTCGGGTATGGGAATATGGCCAAGGCCGCCATCTAGTTTAACCTGCACCAATCCGCCGGGCAGCAGACTGGTTACTTCACCGTTGTTTTCGGTACGCTTCATGCGTACCCGTTGTCCTATCTTAAATTTCATAACAACGAAGGTAGGCTAAAACCCTGCGCTTAGGAACGCCGATTTAATAACTGTCCTGATTAGCTTCGCTGCTACCTTCGTGGTGAAGCGTAGGTAGCATGGTGGTGATCGAGATAGGAAGAGCAGCGCCGCGATACCCAGCTACAAATCGGACAGTTATTGAATCGGCGTTCCTTGATACCCTTCCCATTGCACCTGCGGCCGCGCCTGGAAAGTAAAAGGGAGAAGGGGGAATGGAAGAACAGCTGCCGCTTCGACCAGTTACGCTTTTTCGCTAGAAGTTCTCGGACAAAATTAATCGCACCATCCTGCTCGGCAGCTGTTCTCCGATTTCCTAATTCATCATCTGATCAACAACCGTTTTCCTTCTTTCAAGTACTCGCGTATGTTGAGCCAAAAGGCGATGAAAAAGTAGAATAGCAGGGAAGAACCCAAGGAGAGGCACGAAAGATAAATGAAGTACATCCGCACCCTGCGGCGCTGAATCCCCATTCTGTCGGCCATCCAGGCACAAACCCCGAAGGCAGAACGTTCCAACTTATTGCGAAAAATATCCATGCTCTTTATCAAGTTATCAGGTTCTTTGGTAAGATAATTCAAAACTACCGGATTTTGTTGTGTTGTTGCTAATGGAGTGTCTAATAATTTTATCAGTTATAGGCTAACCGCAAAGTATTTCAACCGGCGGTAGCGGGCACGAGCGCTAGCGAATATTATACGGCGTCCCATAGGGACGCCATATAAATAACTTACGCCTTTTGACCGTCTTATTTTGCCCTCACCAAATTTAAAAATCATTTCCGTAACTGAGGCTATGCAAAGGATTTGTAAATTCGGTGAGAACAAAAACGTCAGGTCAAAAACCAGTAAGTTATT
>JBLHRW010000082.1:0-14373 GCA_047626445.1 Neolewinella sp. | reverse complement strand
AGACTTCGCTGTTGACGTCGTTCGCAATGGCGAGGTCCTCCTTTGCACCAACCTTGGCCAGGATAAGGTGATCACAGTGGACGGTAGACGGAACGGCAACCTTATCACGGCCAGCCATCATGAACTGCAGCAGCGCCATCTGGGCGGTGGCATCCTGCATGGCCACACGGTCGGGCTGGAAGAAAACATAATCGCCACCCCGGGTATATTCTTTCAACGAGTTCTCCGGATGGAGGTGGGTATAGAGAATTTTCTCCGTGAGGGTAAGCGGACGGCCCAGCGCTTTGCGGGCTTCGGCAATTTTGCCGGGAAGGTCAGCGTAAACCTTCTTGATCAGATCAATATCAAATGCCATGTTGACTATTTCGTTTTCTTTGTTTAAGGTGGGCTTTTGTTTTGGGCGCGGACGCAGGTGCAAAGGAAGGTTGGTGAAAAGCAGTGTTCACAGCTCCTGGCCCCTACAGCCGCTCTAAGCTTCAACAGGTAAGTTGGGAAAAAGTCGACAAATGTAGTAAGAATCGAGCTTTTTTGTTGGGGAAGAGTCTTCAGGCATAAGGCAATCGGGATAAACCCCCTCCCAACCGTGCGCTACGCGGCTACCTGCGGCGGTCCTTCGGGGGAGGGCTATTGAAAACGCTGCGCGTTTTGCGGACAAGAGCCGCCTCGTTGAAATGTAGGCAAATTGGACACCCTACTCTAAACCGTCCCTAAAAAGGCTGCTTGATGAATTTCCTAGTGACCATTCCACCATCACGATCCACCTGCCGCAAAAAATAAATACCTGATGGAAGTCCGCTCACGTCAATGACTTCCTGCGGAACATCGAATGATAACACTTCGCGCCCATCGAGTGAAAAAATAGCTATTGGGCCGTCAGAAATATTCTTCAGGTGGAGTTGGTCACTTACTGGGTTAGGGAAAACACCGAGCAAATCTTCTGTGTCATTTTCAGGATTTTCATTACTTACTGTTCGGCTACAGGGTATTTGCCACTCTTGTTGCCAAATTAACGGAAACACAGGGAGTGTATCCTTTTCATTCAGAGAACCATTTACCGAAAAAGCATAGTAGGTACTAAATGCTTCGTCTCTACCCGAAGGGTAATCCCATGGAAAAAACTCCTTGGGTCGATCATTCCTCAAGCAAGTATAGTCTATCCAGCCAGGCCCGGACCCATTCCACCATTCTGCGCCAAAATTATATACGTATGAATTAGTAATTAAAGTAGCAGGCCGACAATGCAAATAGGGGTTATCAAAGATATCCTCACTATTATCCCATGAAATAGTTACGGGAGGATGGATCGAGTTTACAATAAAGGATATTGACCTAATTCTTTGTGTTCGACACCTTCTTGGTACCGAAGGATTTTCAAAACGAATATTACTGATGATCTTTTTTCCGATGTAGGTTGGTAGTAAGCGGCTGTCAAATAGCTCATCCAGTTTCCCCACTCTCACCTCAAAGACACTATCGAAGGGCTCGTCCAGTAGGTTTATCTCTCCGTATTGTGGGTTGAAGTTAGGGTGTGCTCCTTCTATCCCTCCCACATACACGGTGTCTTTATTCCCTACAGCATCTTCGAAATAAAAGTTGATGAGAAAGCCTAGGGAATCTGTTTGGGCAGAAAGGAGGTAGCTACTACAAATAGCAAGTATTAATAGGTGTTTTCTCATTAACTATTGCTTAATAAACTTCCTCACGGTACTTCTACCCCCATGATCCACCTGCCGCAAAAAGTAAATACCCGCTGGAAGCCCGCTCACGTCGATGACCGACTGCGGTCCAGCGAACGACAGCACTTCGCGACCGTCGAGCGAAAAAATGGCTAATGGGTCATCAGACAGGTTCTTTAGGTGGAGTTGGTCACTTACAGGGTTGGGGAAAACAGTTGGTAATTCTTGTATGTCCTCAAGAGAGTTATTGCTTACAGTACTGCCACATGGAGGCTGTCGTGTAGGGCTCCATTTTAAAGGATAAACTTCCAGTGAATCATTTTCATTCGTGGAACCTGAAACAGGGAAAGGATAATAAGTCTGAAATAACTCTTCTCTTCCAGTTGGATATGTCCAAGGAAAAAACTCCTTAGCACGATCGTCCCTTAAACAGGTATAATCCGTCCATCCGGGTTCGGCATCTGTCCACCAAGGAAAAACAGAAAGATATGCGTAAGTATTGATGATTAAGGTACCAGATAGACAGTGCAAATAAGGATTATCAAATACTTCCTCACTATTATCCCAGGACACCGTAAGTGGAGGATGAAGAGAGTGTACGATAAAAGAGATTAACTCGATTCGTTGGGTTTGACAACTTCTCGGGACTGCAGGGTTCTCGAACCTGACATTACTGATGATCGTCTTTCCAATATAGGTAGGTGATAAACGGGTGTCAAACAGTTCATCAAATCGCCCAGCTCTCACCTCAAAGACACTATCGAAGGGCTCGTTCAGCAGGTTCACTTCTCCGTATTGAGGGTTAAAAACTGGGTGCGCGCCTTCTACGCCACCTACGTATACGGTGTCTTTATTCCCTATGGCATCCTCGAAATAAAAGTTGATGAGAAAGCCTAGGGAATCTGTTTGTGCGGGCAAATGTAGTCCTACACCAATGGTCAGAATCAGTAGAAAATATTTCATGGCTTCTTAATTTTTAGCTACACTCCGATAATGGATTTCGTCGCCCGCCTGGAGGATGATGTAATTCAACCCGTTTTTCAAGTCTTCATTCGAAAAGTCCACGAAATACTCTCCTCCCGTTTTTAGGCCTGACTCCACCGATTTTAATTGGGGAGGGGTGAATTGTCCGTTTACATCAAGACTTGCCCAGTATATCTGAACATCGCTTTCCGCATTCAATTGGTAGGTTAGCCGCGTCCCGTGGTTTGCTGGATTGGGGTATACGGTCATTCCTCCTTCTGAAATCAATATAATTCCTCCTCCAGTGGCCCCTAAATCACAATCTCCGGTAGTAAACTCTACAGAATAGTTTGCGGTCCCTCCACAACTGCTTTTTGTTTCCAGCGTAACTCGATAGGTTGTATTCGATAGAAATATCCGATCGGCAAATTTATCGTTCAGGTTAGTTCCGATGGCCAACGAAAGATCTGTTGCTCTACCGTCAACCCAATCAGGTGTGGCCGGTTGCCGAAACACTCCTCCGACCAGTGTTTCAACGATGATCCGATGCTCTGATTCATTCATACTCGATTCGAAATGGAGCGTGAAAGCACAGTCTTCGTTGGTAGAAACACTTGGCACAATACCGATAAATGCCGAAACCGGCGGACAAGGAGGCATCACGGATCTGACCAAGTCGCATTTCTCATCAAATAAAGTATTCAGTGCCCTACTCATCTGACAGGGCGTCATCGCTGCCCTTGAACGTTCTGTTGCCGCTACGGAATAATGCATCACGTTATTACTGATGAGGTCGTCCCGGCCACAGCACGGATGCGTGTTTATTATGTTAGTGCAAACAGCTTCTAATACGTACCGAAAAGGCACGCACTGAGGCGCAGTTGTAACGGTAGCTCCATGTACCGCCTGATTCCATTGAAGATTATCGCTAATCCCCTCGTTATACCGGTTGGCTCTGTTGATCAATTTTTCCGCCTCCAGGTAAGTATCTTCTTGCTCTTTTCTGTCCTGGGCTCTGCTAGCGGCGGTAGTTCCTTGACAGTCATCAGTTACAAAGAAGTGGACATTTACGGAGATGTATATTAGCCCACAGCTTTCAATGATGTACTGAGACGGACAATAGAAATCATAGTTGGGGTTGTCAGGGTCAGCATCTCCGGCATCAATAATTCCACAGGACATGGTAGTTTCAGTTTGGGCCAATGCTGCAACAGAAAATAACAGAATCGCCAAAATAAACGAGTAACGAGTAACATTAAATTAGGTTTTAATGTGATTTAAAGGTAAGATAAAAAATCATTATTATAAATATTTAACTATTGACTTTCCATTATCTCATTTAATAGCGCATCAAAAGAAATTATGATTGGCAGATTACTGGCTGAGGGTGTCCCCACCCGAATTGTCTGATCCGCAATAGCTTCGGACGGGGACGTCCTCAACCGGTTTATTCAATCGGGCATAGCCTCTGAAACACCACCAAAGCATCATCGATTGGTTAAGATTTCTTCAATTCAGTAAAATCTCGTATCTTTACCAACCAACCGGTCGGTAAGTATATGCCAATAACAAAAACAACTCCCGAAGCCATTCTTCGTTCCTCCTGGGCGATATTCCATCGCCACGGGTACCACGACACTTCGCTACAGCAGCTTGCTGAAGCTGCCGGTCTTGGTAAAGCGGGGCTACTCCATCACTTTAAAAGCAAGGCTGGGCTGATGCACGCCGTCATTGAGTTTGCGTTGGATTGGTACCGTCGCAAGATTCTTGCGGTGGCCAAAGAGGACGGTTCTGTGGCCATGCGGCTGGAAATCGTCTTGCGCCGACACTTTGAGTTGGTCCAGTATAACGACGGCGGTGGTTGCTTCTTTGCCAATATGACGCTGGAAACGGGAGTAGATGGCGTCTTTAGTGAAGGGCTGCGCAAATTCCATACCGAGTGGTGCGCCACCATGGAGACACTGCTTTCCGAACGTTTTCCGACAGCCGAGGCCAAGGAACGTGTTTACCGGTTCTTCGTCGACTACCAAGGTAGCGTATTGCTCTTCAAGCTATACCACGACGCTAGTCATTTGCAGCGCTTCATTCACCGGACACTGCGCAGCCTTGATTTACCCATCACCCCCGATAAACCGACGTCATGAATATCCGCCAAATACTCTTCAAAAGCATCGGCTTGGGGCTGAATGCCGTCTCTTACGTTAGTCCACGTGCCGCAGGCACGCTGGCTTTTAAGCTATTTGCCCGGCCGCCGAAGCCTAAGGTTCGGGCCAAAGAAAAGGCCTTTCTGGACACCGCTACCAGGATGGATGTGCTTTACGACGGTGTGAGTATTCCCGTTTATTGCTGGGGCCCGCAAGGCGGCCCGGTAGTGTTCTGCGCCTACGGTTGGGGGTATAACGCCGGTCGCTGGCGGCACTATGTGCCTGCACTGACCGAAGCGGGGTACCGAGTAGTCGCTTTTGACCCGATCGGGCACGGACTGGCACCGTCCGGGCCGCTCGATTATCCTACCCTGGTCGCGATTGAGACCACCGTTCTCCGGCACCTGGGCGGTTGTGAGTTGGTCCTGTGCCACTCTTTCGGTGGCGGCTGCCTGATCGAAGCCCTGGCCGACCTACCGCAAGAGATGCACCCAAAACGCGCTTGTGTGATGGCCGTATTCTCGGAGGTAAAGTGGATTTTCCAGGTATTCACCATCAGCCTCGGTTTACGCCCGATCATCTTCGAAGAGATGCAAAATGTCATCGAACGCCGGACGGGGCGCAGCCTCGACGAGTTTGACGTAGCCCTCAACTCCGGCAAGCTGTCGCACGTAAAAACACTCCTTATACACGACCCCAACGACACCGTCACCGGGTTCCGGAACGCCCAACGCAACCACAGCCACTGGCGGGGGAGTGCGCTGTACACCCCCAAAAACGCCGGACACCACCTCGGCACCGCTGGGGTTACCAGGGCAGTGCTGGGTTTCCTGATCGATGCTACCTATCCTGACGGTGTTCAATTCAACGATGGGGAGATGGAACCGCTACCGGCCATGATCACCTCCGAGGATTTGGCGGTTAGTGGTGGGGTTAGTGATTATTATAAGTGATGGTCTGGCGGAGTAGGTGGCGTTATGTATTTAGGTTTCAAACCCCCTCCCTAGCCCTCCCCACGGGGGAGGGAACCCTTAAAAACGCTGCGCGTTTTTGAGTCTTCACCTCTTGGTTAGGTGATAAGTTTCATCAAGAAAAACCAAGAGACTCCCATAAGTATCCTGGCTACATTGCTCCTTAAAAAACCTGTCCTTGCATCCAGCGGCCGCGCCAAAACGTTCTAAAGGAAACGTTCTTTATGCAGGCTGATATTCAACTCATTTGGCGGGACCTTCATCTGGAGCTCCGCCGCTTCATTCTCGGAAAAGTCGGTGATGAAACCCTTGCGGATGACCTTTTACAGGAAACTTTCCTCAAAATCCACCTGGGACTTGATGGTCTAAAAGACGGCCATAAACTTACTTCCTGGGTGTACCAGATCACCAGAAACGTGATCACCGACCACCACAGAAAAGCACGGCACAATCAGCAGATTGATGACCTTGAGCTAGTGGCAGAACAGGAGCCTACCTTTCGGAACCTAAGTCGGTGTATCAATCAAAAAATCAGGGTACTGCCGGAAAAATACCGGGAAGCACTCCTGCTCACGACCTTTCGGGAAATACCACAAACTGAATTAGCCGACTACCTGGGCATCTCCTATTCCGGTGCCAAATCCAGGGTGCAACGCGGTCGGGAAAGCTTAACGCAACTGGTCGCCGATTGTGAGTTGGTGGAAACAAGTACCCAGGGAAAAATTACCGGTCACGATCTTGACGAATAATTATTAAGAAATTTTGCGTCTTATTCCCTGGCCGTGCGTCTATGGGGTGAATTTATCTTTTCACCAATATCATTTATCATGAATACGCAGCAAAACATCACCGTTAAAATTGTCAACGCTTTTACCGCCAACGGCGGCGGCGGCAACCCCGCCGGCCTCGTTCTGAACGCCGATGCCTATACCCCCGCAGAGAAACTGGCCATCGCGGCCGCCGTTGGGGTTTCGGAAACAGCCTTCGTAAGCGCTTCTGCCGTAGCGGATTTCAAACTCGACTTCTTTACCCCCACCCGGCAGATTGCGCATTGCGGCCATGCCACCATTGCCGCCTTTTCTTACCTCCACCAGCAGGGGCTGATCAAAGGGCGGGAGACTTCTAAAGAAACCATCGACGGCACCAGGAAAATTCGGATCACTCCAGCCGGAGCCGCTTTTATGGAACAACGTGCGCCCGTTTTCACGCCCATCGAATCCGCCGAAGCCGTCTCCGACATTTTGAGCTCGCTGGGCCTTTTGTCTACAGATTTAATTCCTGGCGCTCCACTGATGAAAGTGAACACGGGTAATTCTTTTATTATCATCCCCGTAGCAAAGGCGGATGAGCTGGCCAAGCTCACCCCTGACTTTTCAAGTATTAACCGCATCAGTGAGGTCTATGACCTGATTGGGTATTACGCCTTTACGACTGAAACGGGAACGTCGGACTATGCCGCCAGCACGCGCATGTTTGCGCCCAGGTACGGCATTGAAGAAGAGTCTGCGACGGGGATGGCGGCAGGGCCGTTGGCTTGTTACCTACATACCATAATGGAGATGGACAGGGCCGAATTCCGCATTCAGCAGGGAAAGTATATGCAGCCGGCGGCACTGAGTAGTTTACAGGTGGAACTTGAGCTTCGTGATGGAGAAATAACGGGTTTGCAGGCGGGAGGATTTGGGAAATTGATGGAGACTAAGTAGGTTAGATTGTTCCCACTGGTAAATAGCTGATCGTCGTGTCAATAGCATGAATGCGACCGGTTAGATTGCCCAGGGCATCTAGTTGATAGATGGTGTCAAAACGGTAAATGGCCCGTTCTCTATGGTCATTGGGGCCCGGGACCTGCCTTAAATTTGTTCCGTTTATGTAGGCGGTGTCGTATCGAACAGATTGTAAGTCCCCACGCCCACTGATACGGAAGATGGTATCGATGCGAAAATCGGCCACCTTTCCAGGGCTGAGCAAAGCGTAGCGTCCTCGTTTCCGCACCGTGTGGTCCATCCATACCGTATCGGAATGCATTTCGCCGACGGTATTTCCGTCCCTGTCGTAGGTCCAGTATCGGTCGAGGACGTAATGAGGAGGGAAGGAATCGTGGGATATGATGGTGGCATTCGTTTCGATAGACGCATTCGTGGACGGGTGATTTCTTTCACCTTGCAGAGAAATAAACCATATTCCTAGTCCCATAGCCAGTAAGAGCATACCTCCCCAGACAAGCCACCGCAATCGGGAGAACGTCTTTTTGTTGATTGTTTGGGGTGCGGTGGTATTGGATTCTGGCTCGACAGTACCCTGCTTACTAGCTGGGGTATTACGGTCCAATAATTGGGTCATTCCTTGCCAGTCCTCGGTGGATGGCAGGGGTGCATGGCTTTCCATCTCTTTCCGCCAACGGTCTTCCAAGTTTTGCTCGTTGAATTTACTCATGACAGTGTTTCGTTGATGCGGTTAACGGATTGGTAGCGATCCCGGAGTAATTCCCGGGCCTTGGCGAGGCGCCAGCGACTGGCGGGCACCGTGATTTCGAGTTCGTCGGCGACCTCTGCGTGGCTGTAGCCGTCGAAGACCACCAAACTGAAGACGACGCGGAGGTAATCCGGCAGCGCTCGCAGCAGTTTGAGGATGTCTTCGGCATTGAGTTGGCCCAGGGCGGTGTTGTCGACCGAGACCGGCGGATCATAGGTTTCGGGCAGGAAGCGGCGCTGAGCGCGGCCTTCGTCGCGGATGAAGTTCAGGGTGGTTCGGCGGACGATGGTGGCTAGCCAGGCCTCCAGTTTGTCCTCCTCCTGATAATCTGTTAAGGCCTGAAATATTTTTAGCATCCCTTGGTTGAGGACGGCCACAGCTTCTTCCCTATTACGAAGATATCGCAGCGGAATGGGCAGTAACTTCGGGAAGTAGCTCCGGTAGAACGTCTCCTCTGCACGGCGGTCACCAGCCTTGCAGGCAGCGAGAAGTGCGGTGATGGAAGTATCCAGATGTTGTGGCATGGTGGGTAAGGTCGGGTTGTCGATAGTATTAGCACCACCAGCAAAGTAAGCGTTAGTGAAAAGACAAAAATGCTGCCTTACCTAAAATTAATATTAGCCGTAGCGCCGGAAGATATGCTCTTCTTATTCCCTTTTTTTTCTCCGTATAAATACGGCGCCTGTCTCCATGCACCAGGCAGAATAGTGTACGATCACCATCTCCTCAATATCTTCTGGAGGGTAATTTAGAAGAGCACTATAGCTACTGTACTCCAGGCTATCAGCTTTCATTTGCAGTAAAGTCTCACGTACCATTTTAGATTGTGTAACAATTTCCAACCCCAATGGAAAGTCACAAACCAGTGAGACAATCTGATGGTCCTCTGTTCCTTTGTAGACCTCGATTAGAAACACGTTATTCCCGCTGCCATTATTCTCTGCCCGATATATTTCAATGCCGTGATTTCGAGAGCTGTCCATAGCGAGATCTACTAGCACGTAGTCAGAAACCCAACTATTCTTACTGTCTTTTGACAATAAGTCAATAACACTCTTTTCCCCGGTCAACTCGTCAGTCACGATGTAATTCATCCTAAGCAGACGAACAAACAGGTAATCCTCCTTCTCTGCCCAATTAGCAGGTCTACCTAACAAGTCACTACTCCCCCGATAATTCCCGGAGACTACGCGCTCCATTATTTCCAGATTATTTTTCGCTGCTGCAAAATCAACAATCCGTTCTTTCAAGTAAGCAGCCGCTTTTTCGGTACTTCTTATCCGATGGTCATTTCTGATATGGCTCGAATCGGAATAATAAAAAAGTTGTAGTTTTTTATCCGTCTGTTCTGATAAGAAGGCAGCAATGGCGGCATCAAAACTTCTTGACACCAGGCTGTCACGGGAGAAATCAGGCGTTGTACTTAATCGATTCTCAGGGTCTATTCTTAGTTGAATGAAGTCACCGGGCACCTTTAGTTGGTCAAGTGCCTCAGGTAAGGTTTTCAGCGTTGCCTGAAACTGAGCGGGTAGTTTTTCAGCCAGACAAAGCAACCCGAGTAGCATTAAGGCTTTAATATTCATGGGCTGGAAAGATAGATTCTATAGTAGTAACGAAACAATCAATTTGAAATCAACAATCAACATTCCCCCTATCTTCGCCCCATGTCCAACCACCAGGGTCAGTTCCTTGCCGCACTACCACGCAACTTCCACGCCTTGCGTGGGCCTTTCCTGCAATGGGCGGCGCCTTATGGCCAGGCTGATGAAACAGTACTCGGTCACTTGCGCCGAGCGTTGATCGGGTGGTACGAGGCGAGTATTGACCCGACGGACCCTTACGTGGGTAAAGTCAACCACTACGTGCAGCGGGTAGCCGCGGTATACTTCTCCGGTAAAATGGAAGAAGCCTTAATGGCTGCTGAGCGGATGCCACTGGCGGAGCTGGGGATGACGGAGGCACAGAACCCGCTCAACCACCTTCCCCGCCCCATTCACCTCAGTGCGACGCAACAACTCATGCTTACCCAGTTCAAGGAAATGGGCAAGAACTGCCGGGAGCTTCTGATGATGTCGGATTATCACCGGCTGACGGTTACGCGGATGGCGGAAGTGCTCAACCTGGAAGGACGGCTGGCCCAGCTGGAAGACCAGCGAAGCAAATGCCTGCTGATGGTACGGGAAGGCTGGCAAGCCGGCGGTATTATTGACCCGGTGCATACGCCGAGTCCGATCGACGAGGAACTGATCAACCGGTATTACTCCAGAGCGCTTGGCGTTGCCGAGCGATGGAACGTTGAGGCCCGGCGGCCCGGCGACCGTGTCTTCCGCGAAGCAATGGAATTACGAGAAGATTGGGCCGAGGTTGTTACGGTGGCCGGGCGGCAGGACCTGATGGAGACCCTGATGCGGGAGGAAGGCAAGTATGCCGTCAAACGTCCTTCTGCACCTGCGGCCGCGCCCAAAGTAAAGCTGTCTCCCCGCAGAAAAGGTGGCATACAGTTGGGGAAATTCGAACTACCTGATTTACAGAGCCTCCTCGCCGTTGGCCTATTCGCCGTCTTATGTTGGCTGGCCTGGAGCACCTTTGGCCCCAGTTCCGCACAGCGTCAATCTGTGGCTAACTTCGAGCCCTACCCCAATATCTTTGACCGCTACGCCCCGCGCGACGAAAGTGAGCGGGACCTCAAGCGCATCCTTTACTACTACGACCAAGCCGATTACCAAACCGCCTATGATGAGCTGCTGCCCGTTGCCCAGGCCTACCCCGCCGCGCCGCTCTACCTGGGCGTCTCCGCCCTGGCCCTGGAGCAACCCACCCGCGCGCTGGATTGGTTCGAGCAAATACCGGACAGCAGTTTCTACCGCCCAACGGCGGAGTGGTACGAAGCGCTGGCTTACCTGGCCGAAGGCCGCAAGGAAGCAGCCGTTATTGTGCTGGAAGATATTTCTGCGACGCCGGGGCATGAGTTTCGAGGAGCGGCGAGGCAGTTGTTGGGAGGGTTATGATTCTCGATTTTGGAGGCTCGGTTTTCGATTGGCTACCGCTGGTACGCGCTCGCTGCGCTCGTAGAATTCTCGATGCTCGATTGGTGATGCTCGGTTTTGGATTGGCTACCGCAGGAATATGCTCGCTGCGCTCGTGAAATGCTCGATTCAGGAGGCTCGATTTTCGATTGGCTACCGCTGATACGTGCTCGCTGCGCTCGGAAGGGTACAAAAGTTTTCACTTTTTGCGCTTATCCAAGGACCTTGCGATGGCAACGAAGATGCTGATTAGTTGATTGTTTTCATCAAGCAACTCTGACAACTGAGCGGCAGCAATGTAGCCCTCTCGCTTAATTATCTTTAGGTTGATGTGGGTTTCTCTTAGTTCTTTCAAGGACACGCTAATTTTGTGCCGAAAACCACTGGGAGACTCTGCACCGCGCGCCTCCCCATACAATAGGGCCGGAGCACTGCCGGAGCGTACAATCTGCTTACAAAGATGCTGTGCTGCGTAAATATGTGGAAGTTGTTCCGAGACATTTAATACCCGAACAGTAAAATCGATCAATCGATTTTCTAGCAGGCTCGCGCGCTCATTTGAAGTCATTCTATTCTTATTTTAAGGAATGGGTGAATAGATATAAAAGTAGGTTGGATTTAATTAAACCACAAATTATTTTATATTGTCACAAAAAAAACGACTCCACAAGTCCATGAAATTGTAGAAAACCCGATCATTTCCCACAATCACCAATCGAGAATCGAGAATCTTCTACCTTTGCACCATGAAGCCTAGTATCCCCAAAGGAACCCGAGATTTCCTCCCCGCCGAAGTACGCCGTCGTGATTACATTTTCGATGTGATCCGCAAGCATTTCCGTCGGTTCGGCTACCAGCCGATCGAAACGCCGGTGATGGAGAACCTCGCGACGCTGACGGGGAAGTACGGAGAAGAAGGCGATAAGCTATTGTTTAAGGTGCTGAACAATGGCGATTTCCTTGGCAAAGCCAACGCCGACGACCTGGCGAATAAAGACAGTAACAAAGTACTTTCCAGCATCAGTAAGCGTGGCTTGCGCTACGACCTCACGGTGCCTTTTGCCCGTTATGTGGTGATGCACCAGAACGACTTGGCTTTCCCTTTCAAGCGCTACGCGATTATGCCCGTTTGGCGGGCAGACCGCCCGCAGAAGGGCCGCTACCAAGAGTTTTACCAGTGTGATGCTGATGTGGTCGGCTCCGACAGCTTACTGTACGAGGCAGAGCTGACGCAGTTGCTAGACGGGGTATTCCACGAGCTGGGCCTCAAGGCGGTCATCCGCCTCAACAACCGTAAGATCCTTGCCGGTTTGGCGGAGATCGCCGGTATGGCCGACAACATGATGGACATGACCATCACCATCGACAAACTCGATAAGATCGGCTGGGAGAAGGTTGCAGAAGAACTGGGCAACCGGGGCGCGGACGCAGGTGCCATCGACGTTATCAAGCAGTTTCTGGACGCCACGGACCTCGCGGGTGTAGCCCCACTCCTTGCCAACAGCGAAGTTGGCCAACAAGGAATTGCCGAATTACAAGAGGTCTTCGACCTCATCGCTTCGCAGCCCACCAACAACCGTATTGAATTCGACGTCACCCTCGCCCGTGGCCTCAATTACTACACCGGTGCCATCTGGGAAGTCGCGGTAGATACCGACGCACCCGGCCAGGAAAACATCAAAATGGGCTCCATCGCTGGTGGCGGCCGCTACGCCGACCTGACGGCCATCTTCGGAATGAAGGACATGCCCGGTGTCGGCATCAGCTTCGGCGCAGAACGGATCTATGACGTCCTCGAAGACCTTGCCGCCTTCCCGGAAGACGCCTCCGAAGACCTCCAGTACCTGATCCTTTGCCTCGATAAGAATAACCTGACGCACGGCTTCGGGCTGGTCTCTCGCCTGCGGGCAAGAGGTATCCACGCAGATCTTTACCCCAAGTCAACCAAGCTTCAGAAGATGATGAAGTATGCGGACCAGCGGGGGGTACCCAAAGTCATCATCATCGGCAGCGAAGAGGTGAAGACGGGAAATTACACCGTAAAGGCAATGCGTACCGGCCAGCAGGAACAGCTTACGGAAGCAGGTCTGTAGCGGAACTTGCGGCAGCAACTCCCCTTTCAGCAACTTGCCAATTCACCCGTGCGCCAACATTTCAAGCTTCAAAGGAGTTTAAAATATCGTATCTTGCACTGATAGTAAGACTTCTATTAGAAGTTGCAACACTTTTAATTGTTGCGCGTTTAAACTTCAAATATTTTCCCGCATGGACATTAGCCAAATTTTCCGCAACAACGAAACCTGGGTAGCCGACAAACTCAAGGGCGATACTACCTACTTCGAGGACCTGGCCAAAGGCCAGTCTCCCGGCATCCTCTACATCGGCTGCTCCGACAGCCGGGTCACTGCCGAAGAAATGATGGGCCTGAACCCCGGCGAAGTTTTCGTCCACCGCAACATCGCCAACATGGTGATCAATACCGATCTGAGTGCCGCCGGCGTGATCAACTACGCGGTGGTTCACCTGGGCGTGCAGCACATTGTTATTTGTGGGCACTACGGTTGCGGCGGCGTTAAAGCCGCCATGGGAGCCGCCGACCTGGGCATCCTCAACCCTTACCTCCGCGAAATCCGCGACGTTTACCGTACACACCGCAAAGAACTAAACGCCATCACCGACGAAGAGGCCCGCTACAAGCGCCTGATCGAACTCAACGTCCAGGAGCAGTGCATCAACGTGGCCAAAACCGCAGAAGTACAGAAGGCTTACCGCTTAGGTAAAATTACCGTCCACGGCTGGGTCCTGGACCTCCATACCGGTCTCATCATTGACCTGGAAATCAACATGGACGAAGTGCTGGAGCAAATCATGGAGATTTATACGCTCGACGTTTAATAGACCGCCTTCGGCCCTGTGGTAGATGGTCGCTCCGCCCCCTTAGTAGATTGATAGGCTAACGCATGCCCGTGCTCGCTTCGCTCGTACGAACTGACCGTTCACGTAACGACAAGTCCAAACGAGCGCAGCGAGCATTGTTGCGGGTACACCTTCTATCACCACGATAGTAGCAGCGAAGCTAATCGACCAAAGCCGGGGGCTGCCTACCAAAAAAAGGAGC
>JBLHRW010000081.1:0-14404 GCA_047626445.1 Neolewinella sp. | reverse complement strand
GACACGGAAAAGAGAACTGAAAGACCAGATTAGAGATGAGCAAGGCCTGTTGGATGAATCCGAAAGCTTAGAGCTAAAGGAGGTTGTGAAGAAGCCTTTGGAGAGGGATGATTTTGTTTAGGGGGGGCTGTGTAGAAAGCTTTGGTTCGGGTTGACTGCTCTTGAGGCATCTTTGGATTCTATAGGTCGCCGAAAAATGTGTAACGTAGATTACAACGGATTATGCGGATTGATACTGATTTTAGGTCTGCTCGGTCTAATCTGCGATCATTAGCGTAACCTAATAGGAGGCGTACATTATGATTGGCACCAGCCCACGTAAAACAATCAGCGGTGTATCAAAAGTAAGGTTGGCAGGGGGCATGACGGTATTTTGATATACGCCAAATTCACGTAGCTTCCCCTGAAAACCGCATGGCTGCACGGATTGTGAAGAAAGAAGGAGGTAAACTCACCATAGAAGTTGATATGGATCTCAAGGGTAGTATGCTCACTCAGGAGGAGGCTATTCAGGTTGCCTTGAATGAGGCTGGAAAGTTAGCAACACTGACAGCTCTTGAGAACTTCGATACCGATGGAAAGCCAATTACGGTACGAGGCAAGCGGCTCACGACTAAGGGGGCTAAAAAAAAGTAGTGTCGACACCTTACGGTAGGGTCGAATGGCTCCGCCACGTTTATCAATCCAGTTATGGTGGTCGCATTTACTCCCCAGCTGATCGTGGTGGGCGACTTGTAAAAAAGGCTAGCCAAGCTTCTACAGGAAGACTATGCTGATTTGCCCGCCCGTCGGGTTACCAAACGCTTTATGGACCATCACCAAGTCGGCTACTCCAAGGATTTAAGCAACCATCTTAAGGAAGTTGAAGAACGCTGGAGCTATCAAACGGCCCCTGTAGACGTGCTCAAAAAGGTAGCGACTGTGTCGATCAGTCGCGACGGAGCAATGGCGGATATGCTGGATGGTAAGGAAGGCTCTCCAAACCGAGTAGCGGGATTGCGAGAGTGTATGTGCGGCGTGATTTGCCTGTACGACGATGAACTTGAGTGCATTCATACCACGTATGTTGGCGTTGGGCCACAAAAGGACAAGCCTGCTTTTACCTATCAACTTACTCGAGAGGTAGACAACCTGAAGCAAGAACTTAACGCCATCGCCGTACAGCCTACCCATGTAGGAGTAGCTGACGGATCGGTTTCAAACTGGACGCAGCTCGAAGCGATTACAGACCGTCAGGTAACGGATTATTTCCATGTCAGTGAACGCTTGGGCAAGCTGGCCACCACCCTGAAAGGAGGGAAGTCGGACCAACAAAAGTGGCTCAAAAAACAGAAAGGCTACTTACTCGACCAGCCGAAGGGTGCTGATTTAGTGATCGCCGCCGTAGAAAAACTGCTTAGTGATGACCAAATTAAGTCCTCAGACAAAAGGTCGGTAGTCCAAGAGAACCTAACGTATCTAAGGAATCAACGCCCACGAATGGACTATCACCGTTTGCGTCAAGACAATTTACCCATTGGCTCCGGCCCGGTGGAAGCTGGCTGTAAAACGTTAATCAAGGCGCGACTTGGTGGTAGCGGAATGCGGTGGCTAATCACCGGCTCAGACGATATGTTAATCAGCCGGAGTCATGTCTTAAGTGACGGCCGATTCGACCAGTACTGGCACAAAAGAATGTAGTATGGTGCCAATTAGCTACATCAAAACACCGTCACACCCGTCGCGCAGTGTTTACGCAACCAATACAAGTTGGCATTGTAGATTGTTGGATATAGACGGGTTGTCGTAAATGAACCATCATAGCGTTGTGCTTACGCAACTTACATACTTCGCTCAGCCGCAAGAGCCTGCGCTGTAAATAGTCATTGGTATAGATAGCGTCATATGGCCTTATCAAAGCCAACATCAGTAAGCCCCGCCGTGCGCTCAAAGAAGTTGTCTACGTAGTTCTTAGACTTGAAGATGTAATAGGTTATATCCCTGATCCCAGCTGGAGGTACCATCGTCCGAGCCGTACCGGTGCTTTTCCACCTTGCTCCTCCTAGCCCCTACTTACACCTGCGACCGCGCCCCTTATTAGTCAAGTAGTCAAAGCGTCAAGCAGTACGCGCCGCTCTGACTGCTTGACTATCTGACTCCTTGACTACTTGACTACTTCAAATTTCTCACAACCAAAATCAGCCCCACTAGTTACCTTTGTGTTGACAACTATTCCTCCGCCCAACCAATCATTCAGGATGCCTGCGCTTACACCACGTTTCGACCAATTTCAGGATCGCCACATCGGCCCCGATGCTGCGGCAACAGCCGCCATGCTTAAAACCATCGGCGCTGCTTCCCTTGACGAACTGATGGACCAAACCGTCCCCGACAACATCCGCGACCACAAACCGCTAGATGTCTCTCCGGCGGTAAGCGAGTATTATTACCTCCAGCACCTGAAGGATATCGCGAAGCGCAATAAGGTAATGCGCTCATTTATTGGCATGGGGTACCATAATACCATCACGCCAAGCGTGATCTTGCGCAATGTCTTTTCCAATCCCGGTTGGTACACGCAGTACACCCCCTACCAGGCCGAGATTGCTCAGGGCCGCCTCGAAAGCCTGCTGAATTTCCAGACGATGGTGTCGGATCTAACCAGCCTACCGGTCGCCAACGCCAGCCTCCTCGACGAAGGCACCGCCGCCGCCGAAGCCATGAGTATGTTCTTCGGTCAGCGAAACAAGCGCGCGAAGGATGAACCGGTAAGCACCTTCCTGGTCTCTGACCAGGTGCTTCCCCAGACCGTCGCCATCCTCGAAACCCGCGCGGAGCCGCTCGGCATTAAAGTAGACGTCCGGCCCGTGGAGGAATTCGATTTCCCCACCGACACCGTATTCGGCATGCTGCTGCAATACCCTGGTGCCGACGGCCAGATCGGGGATTACCGGGACCTTGCTGCCAAAGCAAAAGAAGCCAACGCCTTTACCGTCGTAGCAGCCGACCTGCTCGCCCTCACCCTCCTCATACCTCCCGGCGAATGGGGTGCTGATGCGGTAGTGGGCAACAGCCAGCGCTTCGGCGTACCGATGGGTTTTGGCGGGCCGCACGCCGCCTATTTTGCCACCAGCGACAAGTACAAACGACACATTCCCGGCCGCATCATCGGCGTCAGCCAGGACCGCCACGGTAACTATGCCCTGCGCATGGCACTGCAAACGCGGGAGCAGCACATCCGCCGCGAAAAGGCAACCTCTAACATCTGTACGGCCCAGGCCCTGCTGGCCAACATGGCTGGCTTTTATGCTACTTACCACGGTGCGGAAGGCCTTACCGCCATCGCCAAGCGAACCCACCACTTCACTGCCATTCTGGCCGACGCGCTTACGGCCGCAGGGTACACCCTGGCGGGCGACAGCTTCTTTGATACGCTCCACATCGCAGCCAGCCCCGAGAAGGCCAGCGAAATCCGTATCCGGGCCGAGCGGGAAGGCTACAACTTTTATTACCCGGCCGAGGGCGGTATCCGACTGAGTTTTGACGAGTCGGTGGCGACCACGGACCTGGCCGCCGTATGCAGGATCTTCGAAGCCGAGCTTACGTATAAAGGAGCTGAGCTCACCGCCGAAGGCGGCGTAGCGGGCATCAGCGACCGCATCCCTTCCTCGCTGAAGCGGACTAGCGACTTCCTGACCCACCCCAACTTCAAGAACCACCGCACCGAGACCAAGATGATGCGCTACCTCAAGCGCCTCGAAAACAAGGACCTGAGCCTCGTACACAGCATGATCCCCCTGGGCAGCTGTACGATGAAGCTCAACGCGGCGACGCAGCTCATTCCGGTCAGCTGGCCCGAGTTTGCCGACATCCACCCCTTTGCGCCGATCGAACAGGCACAGGGCTACAAGCAAATCTTCTCAGAGCTGGAAAAGGACCTGGCGGAGATTTGCGGCTTTACGGCCTGCAGCCTGCAGCCAAATAGCGGGGCCAGCGGCGAGTTTGCCGGCTTGCTGGTGATCCGTGCTTACCACCACGACCGGGGTGATTCTCACCGTAACGTGGCCATTATTCCTGAGTCCGCCCACGGTACCAACCCCGCTAGTGCGGTGATGGCCGGGATGAAGGTAGTGGTCGTCAAATCCGACGAAGCTGGTAACATCGACATCGATGACCTGAAGGAAAAAGTCGAGGCCAATAAAGAGAACCTCTCCAGCCTGATGATCACCTACCCGAGCACCTACGGGGTGTTCGAAACGGGTGTAGTTGATATCTGCGAGGTGGTACACCAAGCCGGCGGTATGGTATATATGGATGGTGCGAACATGAACGCCCAGGTTGGCCTCACCAGCCCGGGTAAGATCGGTGCCGACGTATGCCACCTCAACCTGCACAAGACTTTCGCCATCCCACACGGTGGTGGCGGCCCTGGCATGGGACCAATCTGTTGCAACGAAAAACTGGCGCCTTACCTCCCCGGCCATCCGCTACAGGAGACTGGCGGCATCAAAGCAACCCAGGCGGTTGCTGCGGCCCCCTGGGGTTCTGCGAGCATCCTGCTCATCAGCTATGCTTACATCAAGATGCTTGGCGCTAAGGGTTTAAGAGACTCCAGTGTTTACGCCATCCTCAACGCCAATTACATCAAGGAGCGGATTGGCGGACACTACGACGTATTGTTCACCGGAGAAAATGGTCGGGCGGCACACGAGCTGATCATTGACCTGCGGCCGTTCAAGTCGGTCATGAGTGCCGGCGACCTCGCCAAGCGCCTCATCGACTACGGCTTCCACGCGCCAACATTGAGCTGGCCGGTGGCCGGCACGATGATGATCGAACCTACGGAATCCGAAGGAAAAGAAGAGCTCGATCGTTTTTGCGAAGCGCTGATCGCTATCCGGGCCGAAGCCGACGCCATTGCGCGCGGCGAAGCCGATGCGGAAGACAATGTCCTCGTCAACGCTCCACATACAGTGGCCGAAATCACTGCCGATGAATGGCACCACGCCTACAGCAGAGAGCAGGCGGCCTATCCCCTACCCTACCTGCGCGACGGGTTGAAGTTCTGGCCATCCGTTGGCCGGGTGGATAATGGATATGGTGACCGGAACTTTATTTGTACTTGCCCGCCTATTGAGGCGTACGTTGAATAGACGTTCGCTTCGCTTACTTGGTAGATTAATAGTGGGTAGAATGATAGTGCTGCCGCATGGGGAAGCTCGCTGCGCTCGTTTAGGTATCCAAATTGGTGCTACCAAGGCCGCAGGCCGTCTATAAGGTATGAGCGCAGCGAGTTGAAACATGCGGCAGCACTATCAATCTACCTACTACCAAGCGCGAAGCGCGTTTATCAATCTAACGCGGGCCCAACAGCTTCGCGGACGAACTGCTTAAGCACCTCCACCTGATGGGCCCCCAGTCGTTCGCCGAACTTACCCGCCTGGTAAGCCGTAAGCATGATGAGTACCGCCACCGGCAGCCCCCAGATGGCCAGGCTAAAATCTTCGACCATGTATCGGGAAATACCGTAGGACGTTGCGAAGAAGCCAATAAAGCCAATGGAAAAACAGATAAACATGAAGAGGGTCCAGACGGCGGGGCGCGGGCCGATCAGGCCGGCGATTATGGTCGTGTCCTTCAGGTCTTCGTCTTCTTCCACCCTGAAATCCAGCTGAGGAGACCAGTAATGGACGTCTTCCCCAGTGATATCGAGAACGATTTGGTCGCCGACGATCTTTCCGTTGATGCCAGCTGGCGTTGTCGCCAGCAGGGTACGAATATGGGCCATCACCTCTTCCGGTGAATCGCTGACCCTGAATTTGAATCGGGGACGAATATGGGTAATGGAAGTATCCATGCTGCTGTTGATGACTGAGCCCCAAGTTAAGGGGTGCAGTGAATACTTGGGGCTGGTCCTCTCATAACAATGCATAGGTACGTCGTACAAATAACTTACGCCTTTTGACGCTCAAAGCCCTATCGTACTCTATACCAGCAACGCTGTGTTTCCTCCATGCCTTCCTCTTGGCTGCCCTGTGTGAGAACAATTCGCTGCGTAGCAGCTCCTGCACACCTATTACCGTAGGCATATTTCGTTTCCATAAAAGCAATCCGCCAAGAAACGCTTTCCTCTTTGCTCCTTTAATCCCTTCCCTTGCACCTGCGGCCGCGCCAAAAGAAGCCGCATTACTGAACCCTTCGCCCCGCTGAAACCTTTACCCGATATGCAAAGACTCCTTTCTTTATTGGCCTTATGCTTGTCCCTAGCAGCCTGCGCTCCGGAAGCTCCCGTCGGCACCATCGATACGGCTCCCTTCTTCGACTTAAGTGGTTACATCTCCCAGGAAGTTGAGCGCCTGGAAACCGCCAAGACAAAGGTGGAGAAGACCATCACCCTTAACGGCGTCGTTGAAACCAAGCAACTTGATGACATCAATTTCAGCAACGACCTGCGGCTGTTCCGCGAAGCGGACATCAACAAACCCGCCTGGATAGAGAAGTACACTACGGAGGAACAGACGCTCTCCGGAAGCCACAGCATCACGACCTATATGGCACAAGACAGTAACCTGATCGTGCGCAGGCTGATGGTTGAAAAAGACGTGGGCGTCACTATCAGGATTGAGATTGACCGAAAAACCGGTACGGTGCTCTCCGACGGGCAGCACCAATTGGTTTACCAACCCGGCAAAGGCTACTGGGTAAAAACGCAGCAAACGAACCGGTTTGGAGATGATGTAGACGCGGTGATCCAGGTCGGTTGGATACAGTAATTGCTTCGCCCCAGTGCAAGTATTCCTGCTAGATAACGGGCAAAAAAAGAGGCAGTGCCACCACAGCACTACCTCAGCCCTAACCAAATAAAACCAAATTAAAAAGTAAGGAACAACGGGCTGTTGCTCTTACCGTTAATTCAAAGATAAGCCCTTATTGTACATAAGTTCATAACAACCGTCCGTAAAGTTCGGCAGAATTTTATCAACGACTTTGTTTGCGTTGTAGAATATTTCACTGAAAATTCGCAAATAATTGGAATATTAAGTGGAAAAGTTTACAAATCGTAAAACCACTTACTTTGCATACTGAGTAAATTGTCAGCTCGAAACATCTATTACAAAATTTTGTTTCGGGCCACACATCTATCATTGCACTAAATTTCGAATTCGAGATGAAGAATATTTTCCATTGTTCCGCAACACTTTTCCGCACGACTGCGCCGAGAATTTCTAGCATCGTAAAAAACCTGACATTCTGTACCGTAATTTTTCTTGGTGCGGGAGGCTTGTTTGCGCAACAAAGCGACGCTTTCACCATCAAAAGCATCTACGACAAGGCCCTGACCGAAGGGGATTGTTACAATTGGTTGCGGCATATCACGAAAGAAATCGGTCCCCGCTTGGCGGGAACTCCCGGTGCAGAGGCTGCCGTTCACAGCATGCGTCGCTTGATGGACACCCTGGGATTTGACACCGTTTACCTGCAGCCTTGCATCGTTCCCCGCTGGGATCGTGGTGCTCCGGCCTCCGGCCGGATCGTCAACAACGGGGTAATCGGTACCGAGGAACTCAGGGTCATCTCTTTGGGCAACACCATCGGTACTGGCCCCGACGGCGTTACCGGCGAGTTGGTAGAAGTATTCAGCCTGAAAGAAGTGGAGGATATGGGCACTGCCGGAGTTGCCGGCAAGATCGTCTTTTTCAACCGCCCAATGGACCCGACGCAACTGCAGACTTTCCGCGCCTACGGCGGTGCGGTAGACCAGCGGGGCATGGGCCTGGTGGTCGCCGCCAGGTACGGTGCTAAAGCCGTACTCGTGCGCAGCATGACCACCGGCCTGGACGATGTGCCACACACCGGGGCCGTTGCCCTGGTCGATGATGTGGAGAAAATCCCCGCCCTCTCCGTTAGTACCAACGACGCTGAAAAGATCAGCCGGTTGTTACGGCAAGGCTCCGTGAAGGTGCACCTTCAGTCCAATGGACGCATTTTGCCTCCAGTCCCCAGTTTTAACGTTATTGGTGAGCTGCGCGGAACCACCTACCCCGACGAGATCATCCTGGTAGGCGGCCACCTCGACAGCTGGGACGTTGGCGAAGGAGCCCACGACGACGGCGCCGGCTGCGTACACGCCCTGCAGGTACTCCCCCTGTGGCAAAAGATCGGCTACCGCCCCAAACGCACCTTCCGCTGCGTATTGTTCATGAACGAAGAAAACGGCCTCGCCGGCGGCCGCGCTTACTGGGATGCCAGCAACGCAAAAAAAGAGTACCACCTGGCAGCACTGGAAAGCGACAGTGGCGGCTTTACCCCTCGAGGGTTCAGCGCGCAGGCTGAAGACGCCGTCTTTACAGACTACTACCGCACGATCAATAACTGGCTGCCACTACTCGAACCTTATGGCCTTCACTTCTCCAGTGGTGGCTCGGGTGCCGACATCAGCGGCTTAAAATCACAGGGCGGACTCCTGCTCGGTTTCAAACCGGACTCCCAGCGCTATTTCGACTTCCACCACACGGCAAACGACGTTTTTGAAAACGTCAACAAAAGAGAGCTAGAGTTGGGTGCCGCCTCCATAACTTCACTCCTGTATTTAATCGACAAGCATGGCCTCCAATAACCCGGACCACATCCGGCTGCACGAACGTTCCTTCACGCCGTTCCTCACGGAGGAAGACATCAGCCAGCGCGTAAAAGAACTCGGTCAGGAACTTTCCTTACGGCTGGCCGATGGCGAGCCAAGCTTTTTGGTCATGCTGCGTGGTGCCTTCATTTTTGCCGCCGACCTCATCCGTGCCTCCAAGCTGAACGGAGAGATCAGCTTCGTACGGACCAGCAGCTACCACGGTACGGAAACGGAAGGGAAGGTGCGCATGCACCTGGCGCCCGACCCCGTGCAAGTCACTGGAAAAGACGTGGTACTGATCGAAGACATCGTAGACAGTGGCCTGACGATGCAGGCCTTCCTGCCGGAGTTGGAAAAACTTAATCCTACATCGATTACGCTGGTCACGCTGCTACACAAGCCCGAGGCGCAGCGGGTCCCCGTCAAGATTGATCTGGTGGGCTTCGTCATCCCGCCTAAGTTTGTGGTAGGCTATGGCCTTGATTATGATGGATTGGGGCGGCAGTTGCCGGCTATTTATCAGTTGGCGGAGGAGTATTAGTAGAGGACAGGGAGCTTTGTTATAAATACGCTGCCTCACTAAAAAAGAACCCTAAAAATAGCGCATGACACCCACACAAAAATTCAGTTGAGCACCATCTTATATAATTGCCAGGAAGACGTTGAAACTTATGAAGCGATTTATGAAAAAAAATTACAGCCAAGCATTTTGCTACTTTTGATGCGTAAAAGTAGGCCCCCGGCAGGGCGAAGGACGTTTCAGCACTGCCAGTTTTACTTAGCTTTTAACGGGGCATATCCAGTACTCAGACGAACAAGAATCAGTAGAGTGAAAAGTGCATCAGACTGAACACCCTACCCTACAACCCATGCCTCATGCTAACCATGCGCCCCATCCGCCCCGCAGACAACGCCACCGCAGCCCACGTCATTCGCACCGTTATGACTGAATTCAGCTGTGACGGCGAAGGCTTTTCCCTCCATGACCCTGAAGTGGAAGACATGGCAGCAGCCTATGCCGGTGATCGGTCGGGCTTCTTTGTAATTGAGCATTCAGTAGGCGGGCCCGCAGGTGCAGGGGAGGGTTTCAGGAGCACGATTGTCCTTGGGGGCGCGGGTTTTGCGCCCTTAACCGGCGGTGACCCCGACACCTGCGAGCTTCGCAAAATGTACGTCCTTAAAGAAGGGCGCGGCTTCGGCGGCGGCAAACTACTGATGGAGGCTTGCCTGGAAGGAGCCCGCGCCGCTGGCTACACCAAAATGTACCTCGAAACGGTCACTACCATGAAAGATGCTGCAGCAGTGTACAAGAAGCATGGCTTTGAACTACTCAGCTGGCCGATGGGGGCTACTGGGCATGGGGGCTGTGATGTTTATATGGCCAGAGATCTCTAAGAGACGCCGTATAAATAACTTACGCCTTTTGACCGCCTTATTTTGCCCTCCCCAAATTTAAAAATCATTTCCGTAACTGAGGCTATGCAAAGGATTTGTAAATTCGGTGAGAACAAAAGCGTCAGGTCAAAACCAGTAAGTTATTTATACGGCGTCCCTAAGGGATGGGAAATTCTATCTTTAGTCATTAATCAAATCAGTAACGTGAAACACCTTATTCTACTACTGGCCAGCTTTCTTGTTATTGGTTGCCTCAACGCACAAACCCGGGACACCATTAAGTACAAGTCTTTACCCGAAGGTGATTTGTACCTGGAGGTACTCTACCCTGAGGGGATAGACACGGCGACCGTTTCCCTCCCGGCGGCCTTGTTCTTTTTTGGCGGCGGCTGGAATGGGGGGCTACGCAGCCATTTCGAACCACAAGCTGAGTACCTGGCGAACCAAGGAATGATCGCCATCCTGGCAGATTACCGCACCAGAACAAGCCACGGCACCTCTCCATTTGTTTCGTTGATCGACGCTAAATCCGCCGTACGTTGGGTCAGGTCGCACGGGGCCGACCTAGGCATAGATGTAAACCGCCTGGCGGTCGGTGGTGGCTCCGCAGGTGGGCATTTGGCGGCGGCGACAGCGCTTTGCCCCGACTACAATGATACCACCGACGACCTGTCCGTTAGCAGCATCGGGAACGCGCTGCTATTGTTTAATCCCGTCATTGACAATGGCCCAGGGGGCTACGGCTTCGAAAGAATTGGGGAAGCATTCCCCGATTTTTCACCGCTGCACAACATCCGTAAGGGCGCTCCGCCGACGCTCTTTCAGATCGGCTCCAACGACAGACTCATTCCAGTGGCTACTGCGGAGTACTATCGAACGGTGATGGAAAAAGTCGGTAGCCGATGTGACCTCCTGGTTTACCCCGAGGGGAAACACGGTTTTTTCAACCCTAAGAATAAGCGCTTCTACCAGCAGACGGTACTTGCTATGGATGCGTTCTTGGTTAGTTTAGGGTATTTGCGGCCAGAGGATGAGCGGGACCTCTCTGGAAAGCAATGAGCCGATATCGCATTTCTTGCCAGCTTTTATGATCTATGTTCAAGGCCGACAGGAACACCATACACATTGTCCGCTGCTACATTTCATGTCCCGTACACCTAAATTTAGGGAAATAATCTAACTAGACATTCCTGTAACAAACTACGCTACTGGACATTTCTGTTACGCCATCCCATTCTTCAAATCAGGCTAATCAAGCCCTTGTTCTTTAAATATTTCCTGCATGACAGGATAATCATCATCTGTGTCACCAACCTCTTTCCGCGCCAGCACCAGTTGTTCTTTCATTTCTTGAATTACGGAGATGTATTCATCGTCGTTGATGGCATTATGTAATTCGTGGGGATCTTCTTGAAGGTCGTAAAATTCCCACGCAGGTGAACTAATTTCTTTAGAAGCCCCCTTTTTATTCAACCCTTGCCCATAGAAGAAGGCTAATTTGTACCGCTGATTCCTTAACCCAAAATGAGCAGGGCGATCGGGATGATGCAACCAATAACGATAGTACATTTGATCGCGCCAGGCGTCAGGCGTATCTCCTTTTAGGATACCCCTAAAACTTTCTCCCTGAAAATAGTCTACATTTTCCACCCCCCCGTAATCGGCTAAAAGCGCAGCAAAATCAATATTCAAGATGATGTCATCAATACGCTGCCCCCCTTTTATTTCTTTCGGGTAGCGAATCACGAAGGGCATTCGCAAGGACTCTTCATAAATCATCCTTTTATCAAAAAAACCGTGTTCTCCTAAAAAATATCCTTGATCCGATGTGTATATAACAATGGTGTTTTCAGCCAAGCCTTCTGCTTCTAAATAATCGAGTAACCGGCCAATGTTTTCGTCTATGGCAGCCCCACACCGCATAAAGTCCTTAACAAGCTTCTGATGTATCCTTTTCCGCTTCTGAATACTATCCAGATTGTTTAATGGATATGGAAGTCCCGGATATGAAGTCCAAAAAGTTGAGTCAATTGTTGCTTGCTCCCATCGCTCCCCCAATTTCTCCAACACTTGCCCAGTAAAAGTTCGTCCTGTAGTCTCTTTGCCAAAGTCAAGTAATGACGCAGGTGCAGGAATGGTGTCATTTATATAAAGCGAGGAAAAGCGTTCAGGGTAATCAAATGGTTCGTGAGTGGCTTTAAAGTTACAAAACATCAAAAAAGGGCGCTCTTCATCTCTTTTCCCTAAATGCTCAATGGTCAAATCCGTAATGACATCCGTAGAAAAACCCTTGTATTCTTTCCCATTTTCAGCATGCCACCCATCTTGCCAATTCTCAGCATTTTTAAAAATGGGATTATGGTATCTCCCTTGTCCTGGCAGAACACTGAAATAATCAAAACCCTCAGGTTGCTTATCTAAATGCCACTTACCGATTACTGCAGTTTGGTAACCGTTACCTCCTAAGGTTTTTGCAATATTAGGATGCCCTAGTGGTAAAGGTTCACGTAATGTGTAAACCTGATTAACGTGACTATACTGCCCCGTCAGAATACTTGCTCTACTTGGCGAACAAATACTATTGGTGCAAAAAGCATTGTTTAAAACAGCTCCTTCGCTCGCTAATCTTTTTATGTTATCGTTTTCAACATAATCTTCCAACTCCCCCCCATAAATACCCCAGCCAAGAGCGGTATGGTCATCTGATAAAATAAAGAGAATATTGGGAGGGGAGGTCACTTCTTTTTCACATGAAAAAACACACGTAAAAAAAAGTGTTCCCAATAATATAAGTCCTGATTTTCTTGCCAGCATTACTCAACAGTTTATTGCTTTAGTATTTTATATATTTTCATCCAACACAGATCAGTGATCAAATCCCCCCAACAACCAAATCCCCCATAGCATCCGTCCCCACCTGAGTCTGTGGGCTTAGGTCTTCCGTTCCGGAGCCCGACGCCAACACCCCATTCACCGCTGCGCGAATAGCATCTCCTTCCTTTACCAGCCCGAGATGGTCCAGCATCATGGCAGCAGATAAGATGGCGGCGACCGGATTAGCCCGGTCCTGCCCCGCACCTTCCGGCCAGGAGCCATGGATGGGTTCAAACATCCCTACTTCAGCTCCAACGCTGCTGGATGGCAACAATCCGAGTGACCCCGCCAGTACGCTGGAAGCATCCGACAAAATGTCCCCAAACATATTGCTCGTAACGACCACATCGAACTGAGCGGGATTCAGGATAAGCTGCATAGCAGCGTTGTCTACAAACATGAACCCGAGTTCGACGTCCGGATAATCGCCGGCCATTTCCCGGGTAACCTCGCGCCAGAGGCGCGAGCTTTCCATCACGTTGGCCTTATCGACCAGGGTGAGTTTACCCCGCCGGTTCCCGGCAGCTTCAAAACCCATTTTCACAATCCGCTCAATCTCGTAGCGGTGATAAGTGCAGGTGTCGTAGGCGGTGTCCCCACCGTTTAGCCGTCCCTTATCACCAAAGTAGATACCGCCGGTCAATTCCCGGACGATGAGCATGTCCACCCCTTCCATCCGCTCGGGGCGCAGGGGACTGAGGTGGGTTAATTCCTTATAACCAGCTACGGGCCGAAGATTGGCGTACAGCCCGAGTTCTTTGCGCAAACGCAGCAGCCCTTGCTCTGGCCGAACCTTCGCCGTCGGATCGTTATCAAAACGCGGATGGCCGATGGCCCCAAAGAAGATCGCGTCAGACGCCTTACAAAGGTCGAGCGTCTCGTCCGGCAACGGGTTGCCCGTTTGATCGATCGCTACTGCGCCCACAGGAGCATAGGAATAACTGAAGGTGTGGCCAAAGCGTTCACCGACCTGGTCGAGAACCTTTATCCCTTGTTTGATTACTTCCGGTCCGATGCCGTCACCGTCTAGAATGGCAATATTAAATGTGCTCATGGTATAATTTATGGGGCCAGCTATTGCCAGCAACTCACTATTACGTCAAAGAAAAGTCCTTACGCTCCCGTTCAAATTTTTCGATCAGGTCACTCTGGCTCAACAGGTAATCGATGTCGTCGTAGCCGTTAATCAAACAAGTCTTTTTATAGCTGTCAATTTCGAAGGTGGACACCGTAGCGGTTGTTTCATTTTTGAAGGTTTGCGCTTCAAGGTCTACTGTGAACTTTGCCGCAGGATCGGCCTCAATCGATTTGAAAATTTCGTCCAGTAGCGCGGGAGAAACCACCAGCGGCAGGATCCCATTATTGAGCGCATTTCCCCGAAAGATGTCCGCGAAATAGCTAGAAATTACCACCCGGAAGCCATGATCACCAATGGCCCAGGCCGCGTGTTCCCGGCTGGAGCCACAACCGAAGTTGGCACCAGCCACCAGGATCTCCCCTGTATAAGTTGGGTTGTTCAGCACGAAGTCCTCC
>JBLHRW010000080.1:0-14700 GCA_047626445.1 Neolewinella sp. | reverse complement strand
GCAATCTGATTGGTCACGTGGCGGAGACGCCATTGTAGTAAAACGAGGGATCAACTCCGTGGCGGAACTTAAGGGCAAGTCCATCGCTGTAGCGGAACTTACCCCCAGTCATTCCTTTCTGTTGTATCTGCTGGATGCAGGGCAGCTTAAACCGAGTGATGTGCGAATAGTGGCCCAGCCTTCGGCCATTGAAGCCGCCGCGGCGTTTAAAAGTGGACAGGTTGACGCTGCGGTTGTCTGGTCTCCGGATGATGAGCTAAGTGTACGTGCCGTTCCCGGCTCAAAAATCCTGGAGAGCACAAAATCTGCCTCTAACATCATTGCCGACGTATTCTTTGCCAAGCGGAGTTATGTCGAGGCTAACCGGGATAAGTTGCAAAAGCTTTATGAAGGCTGGATGCGCGGTGCCGCTGAAATCAATGCAAGTGCTGCCAACAAGCAAAAAGCGGCCAAAATACTGGGCCGTGAAATGTCGCTTTCCGAAGCGGATGCCCTGGGTATGATCAACAACGTTCGTCTGACGACGCACGGTGATAACGTTAATTTCTTTGCGCAAAACGCCAGCTACCGTGGAGTAACGGGAGGGGAGCTTTACCGGACGATGGCAAAGGAATATAAAAACCTGGGCTTCATTGAAGGCAGTATTGCACCTTTCCGCACCGTGGGCTACGGTAATTTGGTGGTTGATGCCAGTAGCAAATTGGGGGGTATTGAAAATGCTGCCGAAGGACGGACAGAATTTGACCAAGTCTCCGAAGACGAAGGCAAAAACCTGGACGCTATTGCCACGAAACGTATCAGCATTAATTTCCCAACCGGCGTGTCAATACTTGATGACAAGGCCAAGGGGATTATTGACGAGGAATTCGTACCGATCGCAAAAGCATTTGGTAATGCCCGTATCCGGATTGAAGGAAATACAGATAATACAGGGTCTCTGGCGACGAACCTAGCCCTGAGTAAAAAACGTGCTCAGGCAGTAGCCGCCTACCTGACCCGGGAATACGACATGGATGCGGACCGGTTCATCATTATAGGCAATGGACCCAATAAGCCTATTGCCAACAACAGCAGTGTCAGTGGTAAGGCCCAAAACCGCCGTACCGACTTTGAGCTAGTGAAGTGATCTGTTGATGTATTAATATATATCACAGCTTTAAAGCTGTGTCCGGGCAATGGTCTTCTCAAGAGAAAATCGCCTCCCGGACACAGCTTTTTCAATAAGAGATTGTTAGCGTATTTGTAACTGCTATATTTGATACACCGTCTTGTTATCTAGTCATCATGCGTCGTCTACCCGTTATCATCTATCTCATCATCGCCTATATGTTCCTTGCCTTTGGCTGGTGGAGCATTTTGTTACTTCGAAAGAACGAACAGGCACACGTCGCCCAAGTCAATGAGCTAGCGTACCGGATGGCGGTGCAACAGGGAAGTAATAATGAGGAGGCCTTTCGGAACACGGAGGTCTATCAGCAACTGACCAGTGATTTTGAGCGAGGCCAGCAGATGATCATTGGTGAAGCCGTCATTCTGGTTCTAAGTTTGGTCGGAGGCTTGTTCCTCCTCTTACGCAGTTTGCGTAAGGCGATCAGCGCGGCGCAACAGCAACGAAATTTTCTGTTGAGTATAACGCATGAGCTTAAATCGCCACTGGCTGGAATCCGGTTGATCCTGGAAACATTCCAGAAGCGTAGGGAACTCAGACCGGAAATACAGGAAAAATTAAGCACCAATGCACTTGCCGAAACTGACCGCCTCACTGCCCTGATAAATGACCTGCTCCTGAGCGCTAAGCTGGAGAATGCCTACGATATAAATGAGGAATCGCTTGACCTGGGAGAACTTATCCATGAGGCTGCAGAACGGGTTGCGATGAAGTATAAAACGGCCACCCTGCACGTAGACATCGCTCCTGACGTTGGTATGGTCAATGGAGATCGGCTGGGGCTCACTAGTGTTGCCGTGAATCTATTAGAAAATGCCGCCAAATACAGCCAGCCTACTCCCGTGATTCATACGTCGCTACAACGAGGCGGTGCCAGAGAATTGATCTGGGAAGTGTCGGACAACGGGATGGGGATTCCCGACCGGGAGAAACTTAGGGTATTTACCAAGTTTTACCGTGTCGGGAACGAGGATACCCGTACCACTAAAGGAACCGGATTAGGCCTGTTTATCGTAAAGCAACTCGTAGAAAAACACGGAGGACAGTTAGAATTACTGGATAACGAACCCCAGGGGACAACGTTCAGAATTTATTTGCCAACGGCCAAGGAACTTGTTGAGACAACATTGCGCTAAATACCGTTTCTTTGCACCAATAGACCAATAGACCAATAGTACCAAAAGACCAAAAGACCATGACGCCCACCCCCCTCACTGAAACACACCGTGCCCTTGGTGCTAAACTGGTTGATTTTGCCGGTTTCGAAATGCCCCTGACCTATACCAGCCTGAAAGAGGAACATTTTACCGTTAGGGAAAAGGCAGGGATGTTCGATGTGTCACATATGGGTGAGTTTATTGTCCGTGGCTCCGGAGCCAGAGACCTGGTACAATACGTAACCAGTAACGATGTCGATAAACTGGTGGAAGGTCAGGCACAGTACAGCTGCTTGCCACGCCCTGAAGGCGGCATCGTAGACGATCTGCTGGTATACCGCTTGCCCGCAAATCCGGAAATGGGAGCTGATGACGGTAACCCTGCCTACATGCTGGTGGTTAACGCCGGCAACATAAAAAAAGACTGGGACTGGATCAGTAGCCACAATACTTTCGGGGCAACTATGATCGACATCAGTGCGCATACTGCCCTGCTGGCCGTTCAGGGCCCTTTAGCTGCTGGAATACTCCAAACACTGACGGATACTAAGCTATCAGATATCCCTTACTACCATTTTGAGCGTGGCAGCCTTGCCGGTTTTGACAATGTAATTATCTCCGCCACGGGCTATACCGGTTCCGGCGGATTCGAATTGTACCTGGATAATGCAGCTGCAAAAACGGTATGGAATGCCGTATTGGAAGCCGGTAAGTCTGCTGGGCTGATTCCCTGTGGCCTTGGTTCACGGGACACCCTGCGACTGGAGAAAGGGTTTTGCCTGTACGGCAACGACATCAACGATGAAACCACTCCCCTCGAAGCAGGTTTGGGCTGGATCACTAAATTGAAGGCCGGAGACTTTGTTGGCCGCGATCATCTGCTCCGGCAAAAAGAAAGTGGGCTGAGTCGTCGGTTGGTAGGCTTCACCCTCGCCGGGCGCCGCGCACCGCGCAATGGCCACCCCATTCTTGACGAGGCCGGTAATGCTATAGGTGCCGTTACCAGCGGTACACATTCCCCTTCACTGGATTATCCGCTGGGCCTGGGTTATGTGACCGTCGGGCATCACACGCCGGGAACGAAGATTCAAATCGACCTGGGGCGGAAGCAGCTGGAGGCTGAGGTGGTTAAGATTCCTTTTTTATAGATCGAGGGAAGTAACCACTAAGGCGGTCAAGAAGCATGGTTTATTTATTTCGCGTCCCTTAGTAGCACAGTACCGGCTTTAGTCGGAAAAGGACTCCGATCCCGACAACGACGGAGGACCAAACACCCACCCACCAATAGCATTTTGGTTGGCCTGCTTGGTGTCCATCCAGCGGATAAGCTCATGATAGCGGCCGTTTTCCCAGTCGTCGACACCGTTGTCGTAGAACTCGCTGGAAGGGTCTCCGGCGGCCCCGCCGGGAAGGGTACCCCAGGCGCGAGGTTCAGGGCCCAGTTCAACGACCATGCGCCAACTGGCACCGTGTCCGCTGCTAAGGGCACGGGGAGAGAAACGTGCGCCTCCGGTAGTAATCAGGCCCGACCCGAAGCCAGGGATCGCCCCAAGGTGGCGGATGGAAGTATTTCGCATTTCGGCCCAGGCAGGGGGAAGCTCACCGTTCAGTTCTTCGACAACTTCATCAAAAGCACGTTGGGTAATGGTAGCGGCTGTTTCCCGAAAATTAGGCGTAGCGAGAATGTCGAACACCTTATGGCGAGCTTGGGTTTTAAGCAAGGCCGTCCACTTCCATTGTTCGGGTTGCAGGTAGCCTGAATCCTGGGGCATCTCGTCGAAAGTAAGGTCGTAAAGTTTGACCCGCCACTGTTCGAAAAGGGACGCTGCACGGCTGTCCCCTTCACAGTTGTAGTCCCACTCTGATAACAGGCGCAGCAAGCGGGTACCTTCCGGGCTCAGGCCCAAACGATTAATTCGAGCAATCAGCAGCGGCGTAAGTTCCTCCGCCAGCAAAGAATAACTGCTGAGTTGGAGCTCTTTCATCTTCCGCTGGTTCATGGTCTTTTCCCGGCTGAGTCGGCGGTTAATGTAGCGGCCGCGGTACGCATCAAAGCTACCATGATAGGCGTAGGGATAGTTGGGGCCAGTGCTTAGCTGATTTGCCGAGGCGACGAAGCCGCGTTTCGGGTTTTTATGTTCGGGGCGATCGGCAAAAGGGATGTAGCCGAGCCAGTTGTTGGCCGCAGAGTTGCCGGGGGTAGGGTAGCGACCACTGAAATTACCCCGCAGCGGGAAACCACCGTTGGGGCGGATGGCGATGGTTCCCGTTTTATCCGCGAAGATGAAATTCTGCGCCGGGTCGACGTAGCCTTTCAGGGCGTTTACGTAATCGTCGTAGCCACGTGCCAGGGTAAGGCCCAAGAAGGTGCCGATCATGGTATGAGGGCGTTGTTCAGCTCCCGGAGCATCGTGGGCCAGGTAGCGCATCGCGTGGTCGGCGTAGGGGCCTTTTGTTTCGGGGACGGGCCCGAAAATGGTCCAGGGGGTCTCGACGATCACCGGAGGGCGACCTTTAATGTACAGGGTGTCGGACTGAATGCGGGCGGCGACTTCTTTGCCATCGAGCATATAATGGGTTCGGGTACCATCCGTCCATTCGATGCTGAACCAATCGGTGACGTCGTGGCCGACGTTTGTTTCCCCGAAGGCCATATGGTCGTTAAAGCCGATCATGATGCCGGGGGCTCCGGGCAGGCCGACGCCCCGGGCGTTGACGCCGGGAAAGACAATCTGCTGCTCGTACCAGATACTGGGCAGGGTAAGGGCAAGGTGTGGGTCACTGGCTAAAAGCGGCCGGCCGGTGTTGGAGTGGCTGCCGTCAACGGCCCAGTTGTTGGAGCCGTTGTCCGGGTGCCGTGGCATCAGCGTGTAGGGCTCGGTCACCTGGTCTTCCGGTTCGACGGGCGCCGTGGCGTATTGTGAAGGTTGCTTTTCGGTAGTAGTAGGCGCGGCCGCAGGTGCAGGGAACGGTTTAGGGAGCAGGGTCGTAGCCCCGTCTTGTGGTGCTATTGCTTTTGCTGGGGGATTATACCTTCCATCGTCGGGTACGATGGGGCTGGCGCCAGAAAAGCGTTCCGGGAATAATTCACGATATACTTCGAGCCCCAGATCGCCCCTGGTTTTTGCTGCAGCAACGTCATTGTACCGCCCAGAGAGACTCTGCGACATTCCTTTCATGAGTAGCGCCGTACGATAAGGCGACCAGCGGAGTGGCGCATGGTCAAGCAGCTTATACTCTACGGGGTAATCGATCGGATCAAGTTGATCGAGGTAGGCATTATAGCCATCGGAATAGGCCTCTAGTACCTGTAGGTCTTGCGGGAAGTGAACGGACATAGTGTCGATGGCCTTCCTGGCTGCGTAACGGTAGCCGCGCCTGATCTGTTGGCTGTCACGGTTCATCGTTCGGGAGCCGAGTATCTCGCTCAGCCTCCCTTCTGTTGCCCGGGTGCTGATGTCCATTTGCCACATACGATCAGCGGCATGCACGTATCCCTGTAGGAAACAAATGCCAGCGACGTCGTCACTAAAAATATGTGGCACCCCGCGCTCATCAAAATAAATACTTCCCTTTGCCTGAGGGTGGTCAATGTTTACCTCATGGTCACCTTTTCGTTCGCTTAACCGGGGCTGGGTGTTTCGCCAAAAGCCCTGCGCCGGGTGGAAGAATTGTCCCAGGGCTGGTACGGGCAGGCCCGCGGGGCCGGGATAATTGCCAAAAATGATCCAACAGGCTAGCAGGAGGGACGAAAGGGCGAGGTATGTGTACTTCATGGTTGGCGGAAAGGTAGGAAGAATGGCTACTGTCAGATGGAAGGTAGAGAAAAAACATAAAGTCACTGTTACAGGCCACGATTCTGCCGCTAGCGACGTTTCTTTGCAACCTGCTATAGCAGGCTCGGTCACTCCAGATGATTCTAAACTATGTGGCAAGTAACCAGGTTAATGGACTTCGTTCTTAACCTGGAGTAGCAGGGCCGATTGCTTCGTTACTGAATGGTCCGCAAGTACTTTCATCTCGCGTTCCCGAGTCTGGCCCACTAGTGGGCCACTAGACCATTTATAATCTCAGAAGGGTTACTATTCTTAAGCTATCCCCACAACATTACTTTTTACATGAATATTCTTCGTTTTCTACTTCTTACACTATTATTTCTGTCCGTGCAATTACTGAAGGCACAGCCCGGTAACCCAGCGCAGGCGGATACCACCTTGCAGGCCCAGTACGACGGGATGATAGACGCATCGAATCGGTTTCAGCGCTTCCGGGTAGTTCGGCAGGATTTTCTGGATGCCTTCATGACCAATGTTAGTGATTCCATCGGCGTTTATACCTCAGAAATCGGGGCGTTAAAGACCACTATTTCTGAACAGAAGACCAAGATCACTGGCCAGGATACTGAAATCAGTAGCCGGGATACGGAAATTAGTAGCCTGAATAGAGAAAAAGATAGCATTAGCTTGTTGGGGATGCAGCTTGCCAAGTCTGTGTACAATATTATTCTCTGGTCGGCGATCGGGATTTTGCTGGCGGCATTATTGTTTACCATTGCCCGGATGCAGGTGGCGGTAACTAGTGGCCGAGATGCCCGTGTCGCCAGGGAAAAGACAGCTGAAGAGCTAGAAAAAAGTCGAAAAAATCGGCTGGAAGTTGAGCAAATACTTCGCCGTCAGTTACAAGACGAAAGAAACAAAAGAGGCGGAGCAGCGGAGTAAGTATGGGCTTGCTCTTTAGCCTGACTTTGCCTGCACCTGCGTTCGCGCCTAATTTTCTCAAAAACTTTAAGATTTGTCGCACAATAGGCGGTCCCCTTCGGTGGTTTAACTATCCGTAGGTGGCGTCATTCCCTTTGCACTGCATTATTACGACGTATATTTGCCGCCTCGAATTCTGAAACAACTCGGTTTACCTCAGATTTATGAAATACTGGATAAAAGCGCTGCCCTTTCTTTGCCTGGCAGTAATACTAACTTCTTGTGGCAAAAGTGATCGCTCTGCAACAACGGGCTGGAAGATGAACGACACCAAGTGGGGTGGTTTTGAAACCAGATCCGATTATGAAGGGCAGGAGACTCCGCCCAACATGGTGTTGATTCCTGGCGGTAATTTCGTCATGGGGTTCACGGAAGAAGACGTTCCTTCCGACTGGGATAATATTCCTCGCCGGGTTACGGTCTCTTCCTTCTTCATGGACCAGACGGAGATGAGTAACGCTGATTACATTTTCTACCTCAACTGGACTCGGGCTTCCTATGCTTCGACTTACCCAGAGGTTTACCGCGATGCCTTGCCGGATACATTGGTTTGGCGTGACGAGCTCTCCTACAACGAGCCCTACGTACAGAACTACCTTCGTCACCCCGCTACCCAGGACCACCCAGTTGTTGGTATTTCCTGGAACCAGGCACGGGAATTTGCTCGCTGGCGTACGGATCGGATAAACGAATCGATCCTGATCGACAAAGGCATCCTGAACCCAAGCCCTGATGCTAAAGATGATCAGGTCTTTGTGACCGACGCTTACTTCGCTGGCCAGTATGATACGGAGCCACGTAAAGGACTTAAGGATCTGCGCAATGGCGGTGACCGTCCGGTAAGTCTATCCGACGGTATCCTGCAACCCGAAGTTCGCCTGCCTACTGAAGCAGAATGGGAATATGCAGCTTTGGCACTTCCTGGCCTCCAGGCTAACGAAAAAGACGAAAACTACACGGATCGCCGCATCTACCCCTGGAGCGGAACAAGTGTGCGCTACCAGCGTCATGATAAGTACCAAGGCCAGATGTACGCTAACTTCAAGCGTCGTGGTGGTGACTACATGGGCATCGCCGGTAAGCCTAACGATGGTTCTTCCATCACCACAAAGGTGCTGGAGAATTTCCCCAACGACTTTGGCCTTTACAATATGGCCGGTAACGTGAATGAGTGGGTACTTGATCTTTACCGTCCGTTGACCACCCAGGACCTGAGCGATGTGGAAAACCACGACCTCAATAGCTTCCGTGGTAACGACTTCCGCGACTTTGCCCGCGACCCGGTTGATGGCTCCCTACTGCCAAAAGACAGCCTCGGCCGCTTACGGTACGAGTACGTAAAGGACGAAGATGCTGCGCAGCGCGACAACTACAAAAAAGGTCGTGTATTCGATTACCTTGATGGTGATGAGCAGAGCCTTGCGAAGTATGCGACCAACAAGCACACCCTGATCTCGGACAAAGCCCGGGTATACAAGGGTGGTAGCTGGGCCGATCGTGCTTACTGGCTAAGCCCCGGTACCCGTCGGTTCATGGAAGAAGATAAGTCCAGCCGGGCGGTCGGTTTCCGTTGTGCTATGATCAAAATGGGAAGTGAGGGTGCTGATAGTGCCGGTAAAGGACGGTCTACAAACCGTTTTGGTTCTTCCCCTAAGAAGCGCCGTTCACGTCGCTAATCTTTAAGTGAAAGCAAAAAATCCCCGTTGGCAATGAATTGCTGGCGGGGATTTTTTTGTCTCGGTTCAACAGAGAGATTTTAGAAGTAGTAATTGTGGAAGCCTTCGGCTGCTTTTGGTTTTATGCTGATAGGGGCGGGGCTTGCCTCCTCCCCCCGGCAAAAACCGATAACTACTAGAGGTAGGCTGTTCAATCTGTCAGGCCGCAGCCGTAGCGAATTTTGGCTTTATTCGAGCCGGACACACGTCGTTGCGTAAGGATAGCGAAAGCTCATGCGATGCCAGGTAGATTCACCCCTGTTTGACGTATTTTTCAACGACTAACCTCCCGTCACCCCCCCCCCTGCCGGGGGCCTACTTTTGTTTGGGCAAAAGTAGCAAAAGCATTTGTGGCCGGGGCCAAGGCCGTAGCTGGCGGTTGCAGGGAACGATTCGAGTTTCAGGCAAAGCTACCAAGCTAGTGGGCTTAGTAAAATTAAGTGCAGAGGCCAAAGCCTTGGTTTTCAAGCATGGAGTCCAGGGCTTGAGCTTTTCTACAAAGCTGAAATTTTGACAAAAAGCCAAGTAGCGTTGGATGGAACCCGGGGTTTCGGCTTCCGGAAGACGGCCTTGGCGGTGGCCGATCAGCCACCGGCACAGCCAGGCATTTTTGTTACTTTTGATGCGTCAAAAGTAGGCCGCCGGCAGGCAGGGATGACGTGCGGCCACGCTTTGCAATAATGTGCCAGAGTTGACATGACAAAACGCTAGGGTTTAAGGCAGGGTTCAGCTGAATAAGCCCTTTCCTTTTTGTGAAAAACCGGCACGGCTTAAGCCCTACAGATTGGACACCCTACCACTAGAGGCATCCGCTAGCAGTCAAGGGCACTCTATTGTCATAGCATCCCGTACATTTACGTTTTGTATAAATTATTTTCATGGAGCAGCACAGCGAAGAGGCGCTATACGATATTTATCGCAGGCACCCCCGAATCAAGATTGACAGCCGGGAGGTTGAACCCGGCGATCTCTTCGTCGGTTTGGCGGGGACGCAGGTACAGGGTAGTAAGTTCGCCGCCACTGCGCTGGCGTCCGGAGCAGCTTACGCTATCGTTGATGATCCAGAGGTCGTACCAGGAGATGACGAACGCTACCTTTTGGTCCCCGACAGTTTGCTTGCGTTGCAGCATCTGGCTATGGAGCATCGTCGACGTCATCGTGTGCCCGTACTGGCCATCACGGGGAGCAACGGTAAGACGACGACCAAGGAGCTGGTCCATGCGGTGATGTCGCGACGTTACGCCGTCCACGCCACTCCCGGAAATTATAATAACCACCTTGGCCTGCCATTGACCATTCTGTCTACCCCGGAAGGGACCGAGATGAGTATTCTGGAGATGGGGGCCAACCGGCAGGGAGAAATTGCGGAGTTATGTCGTATCGGCCGGCCAACACACGGGTTGATCACCAATATCGGGGAAGCACACCTGGAAGGCTTTGGGGGCATCGAAGGCGTAATCATCGGAAAAGGAGAGCTTTTTGGCTACCTGGCAGGTAACCGGGGCGTTGCTTTTGTGAACGCGGACGAAGCACATTTGACAGATATGGCCAAAGGCCTGGACCGCATCGTGCCGTACCTGGAAAGTGAAGCCCCTAGCAAAGAAGAACCAGGTATGGAGACGCAAGTCTTTGCATTGCACCCGCAGCTTGAGGTCGGTTTTATGGACGGGCGCGGTAAACTGCTGCGGTGTACGGTAGCGTTAAGCGGGCAACACAACTTGCAGAATGTAAAGGCAGCCATTGCCGTGGGGAAATATTTTAAAGTACCCTGCACCGAGATTGCAATTGCCTTATCCGAATACCGTTCGGCTAATCATCGAAGTCAATTGCTGGAACATAGTGGCGTGCACTTTTACTGGGATGCTTATAATGCTAACCCCAGCAGCGTGGAAGCGTCCCTTTCCGGATTTGGGCAAGATTATCCGGCCAATAAGGCGGCGGTTGTTCTGGGGGAAATGCTGGAGCTGGGGGGCGCTGCGCCTGCGGCGCACCGCAGGGTGGTCTTGCGTGCAGGGCAGGTGGCGCAGACTGTAGTGCTGGTCGGCCCAGCGATGGCGGCAGCTGCGCGGGAGTTTGACCGCCCCTGGTTTGCGGATAGCGAGGCGCTTAACGCCTGGTTCTGGCAGCAAGATTGGGCGGATATTACTGTTTTTGTGAAGGGGAGCCGTGGGAATCGATTGGAGCGGTTGTTGGGTGAGCACTAATGGTATATCTTCGCCGCCAGCTATATCCCACCTGATCCAGAAACATTATCCCTTGCAACACTCAACGTTCCTTTCTTCCTTGTCTGACCCCGAACCACCCGACGACTGCAGCACTGAAATTACAGCACTTTGGTGGTTGAAAAATAGGAATTGGCAGCTTGCTCATGATCTGATCGATCCGGCTCCGGGGCCTGATGCTGCATGGATACACGCCCTGTTGCATCGCATGGAGGGAGACCAGGGAAATGCTAGCTATTGGTACGTGCGGTCGGGGCGCAGTGTGCCGGAGAATACCATCGGGCAGGAGCTGGCTCTGATGATGGATCACTTCCTCGATTAGCGGAAGTCGTCTTCTTTTGCTTACCTTTCATTTCCATATCCAATAATATTCATGAAAAACTGGTCTTTTTTTCGGGAAGCAGTCAAGAGTTTCCGGACTACGGGCTCGATTGCCGCTTCTTCTCCTGCGCTGGTGAAAAAATTGGTGGCACCGCTATCTGATGACCGCCCCTTGGTTATTATTGAGTTAGGCCCCGGTGATGGTTGTGTTACCCGGGTCATTCTGGCAAAGGTTCATCCTCAAAGTACCGTAACGGCTTATGAGATTAACGAAACTTTTGTGGCGAACCTGGCGACCATCAAGGATGAGCGGCTGAAAGTTCTTGCCGTGAGTGCCGAGCGGCTTACCGATTTTTTTACTCCTGGCAGCGTGGATTTTGTGGTCTCGAGCCTGCCACTCTCCATGATTGACAAAGCCACCAAAGAGACCATCTTGCGGCAGGCCCAAACCGTTTTGAAACCAGAAGGAAGGTTTTTACAATTCCAGTATGCCTTGCAGGATTATGGATTACTCAAAGATTACTTCCACCGAGTAACCGTAAGCTTTACGATGGCTAACCTGCCGCCGGCATTCATTTATAGTTGCTCGCTGGGGGTTGCTTAGGGACGCGAATTAAATAAAACGTGTTTCTTGACCGCCTTGTTTTGCCCTCACCGCTCTTAAAAATTATTTCCGTAGCTACGGCTATGCAAAGAATTTTTCAAGAACGGCGAGAACAAAAGCGTCAGGTCAAAAACCAGTAAGTTATTTATACGGCGTCCCTTAGTCTGTTGGTCCACGGATCTAACAAACCGCTAGAACTCCCCCGGCTAAGGGATGACCTTTCGCCAATGATTTTGACTTGTTTATGAGGCTTGCAGTGCTGTTTTATAGGCGTATGCATTACTGCTGTTCTCTCCCTTTGACGCCCGAAAATGAGCAAGCGAAGCGCTGCCATCGGTACTTGCGGCAGCTCTCTCTACCATTCTCTCCTTTTCCCATCCTCTCCCGACACGGCAGCGTCACAAAAGTGGATAAGCGAGCAACCATTCCCAGTTACAAACGTAACCTTATTGGAGCCCTCCAGGGATTCATTTCAAGAATCAAAGCTGATTAACTATGCTGCGTGTATTACTGGTCGAAGACGAAGAGAACATTCGGGAAACCGTTAAACTTAATCTTGAAATCGAAGGCTTCGAGGTCGTTACGGCGGCCGATGGCCGCCTGGCCCTCAAGCACAGCCAGGAACAGCACTTTGACGTGATGGTTGTTGATGTGATGCTTCCTGAAGTGAACGGCTTTCAGGTGGTGGAGCAGATCCGGCTGTCGGACCGGGAAACGCCCATCATCTTCCTTACCGCAAAAGACCAGGCTGCAGACCGGATCCAGGGCCTTAAAAAAGGGGCTGATGATTACCTTACCAAACCATTCGTTTTTGAGGAACTCCTGCTGCGGGTGCGCCGACTGATAGAGCGGACCAGTAAGAACCCCGAAGTGAGGCCTAACCTGTTTATCTTTGGTAAAAACCAGGTGAACTTTGCCACTTACGAGGCCGAAGGCAATCAGGGCGTATTTACGCTGACAAAAAAGGAGGCCATGCTCCTGAAGTTGCTGACCGATCGGCGGGGAGAGGTGGTCAGCCGGCAGCAAATTCTGCAATCTGTCTGGGGCTACGACGTATATCCGAGCACCCGTACCATTGATAACTTCATCCTTTCGTTCCGGAAGTATTTTGAAGAAGATCCTAAGCATCCGGCTTACTTTTTGAGCGTGCGGGGCGTGGGCTATAAGTTTGTCGAGTAGACACGTTACCTTAGCGACCTCAGAAAGCCATAAATGCAAAACATTACTTTTGAATATCCCGCCTGGTTCCTGATCCTCTGTGCCCTGGCGGGGCTCGCGGTGGCCTTGCTGCTGTATTATCGGGAGCGTACGTTTAAGGACCAGCCGAGTGGGTTGGTGTGGTGTATGGGCTTATTGCGCTGGTTAGGTTACAGCCTGCTGGCGGCATTACTACTCTCTCCTCTGCTGAGTTACCTACAAACGGACCAACAGGAACCAGTTGTGGTAATGGCTCAGGACATTAGTGAGTCTGTTGGGATGGAAACAGACACTACCGCCTACGCCGCCCAATGGGCCGCGCTCAAAGCCAAGCTCTCCGAAAAGTACCAGGTCGTTGACTACACGTTTGGTGCCGGCGTCAACCCCGGAGGCGACCTCCGCTTCACGGACAAAAGAACGAACCTTGATGCGGTGCTGACCGAGATCAGCGACGTTTACGGTTCGCAAAACCTGGGAGCCGTCATTTTGGCCACCGATGGTATCTACAATGAAGGGACCAATCCTGCTTATCGCAACTTACAGATCAAGGCACCGGTCTACACCATCGGCCTCGGCGATACTACGCAACGACGTGACCTGCTGATCCGTCGGGTATTCCACAATAAGATTGCCTATCTCGACGATCGTTTTTCTATTCAGATTGACGTGAGCGCCCGCAACGCCCTCGCTTCGAATACGCGCCTCACCGTGAGTAGAATAGGGGGAGGTAGCGGCGCGGCGCTACATACGGAGACCATTGTAATTGACCGGAATGACTTTTTTACCACGCGTGAGGTCATCCTGGATGCCGACCGGCCAGGCGTACAACGCTATCGGATCAGCCTCTCGACCATCGGTGAGGAAGTAAGCACGGCGAACAACCGCCGTGATATTTTTGTCGATGTACTTGATGCCCGCCAAAAAATATTGCTGCTGGCCAATGCGCCGCATCCGGACCTGACGGCACTCCGCCAAGCGCTGGCTACCGGCAAGAACAACGAAGTGGATATTGACTATGCTGGTAAATTTACCGGTAAATTCAGCGACTATGACCTGGTCATACTCCACGAGCTGCCTTCCGTCAAGCATGCGGTAGGTTCTACCCTCGACCAGCTACAACGGTCCAAAATACCAACGCTGTTCGTTCTGGGAGAAGGTGCTCCGGCCCGCGCGGTGAGTAGTGCTCAGGACTTATTAACTTTTAAGGGCACTGCTGGCGCTAAAGGCAATGATGTTAGTGCGCGTGCTGTCTCCGGCTTCAACCTATTCACCCTGAGCGAAGACTTATTGCAGGCATTGCCTAAGTTTCCACCACTGACGGCGCCTTTCGGGGAATTTGTAGTTGGACCGGGAGCTGCGACGGTACTCAAGCAGCGTATTGGCCGGGTCGACACGGATTACCCATTGATCGTTGTTGGTGAAAGCCGGGGCGTACGAACTGGTGTAATTGCCGGTTCCGGTTTATGGCAGTGGCGCTTGTTTGACTTCCTGGAATACGGGGACCACGAGCATTTTGACGAGTTGGTGAGCCAGCTGAGCCAGTACCTGACAATCCAGGA
>JBLHRW010000079.1:0-14845 GCA_047626445.1 Neolewinella sp. | reverse complement strand
ACTTGTTGGAGATAACGCGGATGCACTTGTCACAGGTTGTGGGCCTTCGCGCATTGCCGATTGGGCTTATGTTGCCAACTATAAACTGTCAGGGCCAGCTCTCGAAAGGATTGAAAACTCTGGTTTTGGGGCTGTACAAGGTATTGACAATGCTAACAATACAGTAGGTAAGCGTGTTAATCTTGATTATTTTTCAGTCGAAATCGAACAACCACCAATCATTAATGGCACTCGACTGACTCCTCAGGAAACCTTTGATTACTTCAGGAAAAACATTAATAACTTTGCTGACAAATTCACACCACATTCGCCGTTAGATGCAAGTATATGGCAGAGTAACAATCCGCTTACAGCTGTGATGGGTATAACAATGATGGGCGATCCTGCTTTCAACTTTATTGAACTTGTTGATGGAGACGTAATTTGTTCAGAATACACAGGAGATTCTTGGATGTTCACAACCTTGTTTGCTAATCCAGTCGGCGGTAACGGCTATCATCCGGTATCAGGAAATAGAAGGTTTGGTTATTTTATGAATGATGCTGGCAATCTCAATATTTACACCCAAGGAGTTGACAGGACAACAACTTGGTACCATTCTTTAGCAAATGGCATTGTTGGCTTCGCATTGGCTGACGAGCTTTGGAAAAACATGCAAGCTAACTTTATAGTTTTTATAGAGGCTAACCGTGGAGCCATGTCTACTAACACTCCTACTCATGAAAATGTCTTAAGACCAAACTGGTCAGCAGCGAGGGAATTACTAAAGTCTAGTCAGCCGATAACTCAAATCCCATGCAACTAAACAGCACACTACAATTAGGCTTATCTGCCGCAATTAAGCTATTTTTCGCTTTTAATTTGACATTAATCGTGCTTTATTTCCTGAGTAAAGCAGATTTGATTTCAGACTATGAAATGTATTGGAATATACTAATTGTACCAATAACCATAATAACTTATGGTAGCATATCTATCGCTTTCGGAGTTCTTTTAATGGTAGTCAAGTTGTTTGTTCCGAAGATCAATTTCGCTCCGTACGTCTGCTCAATATTTTTCGTCCTATTTATGAGTTTATTTATTCTTATTAATAGCATTCCCAGCATTGAGCTAGATCAATCCTATACCCAGGAATCGATTCTTAAAAACATCTTATCTCCTATACTACGTTCAATAGGAATAGCATTTCTTTATTTTTTGGTTGACATTTCTGGTGTTGTCGATAAGATTTTCTTTTCAAAGTAAGGGGTCGACGTACGGTTTACTTGGACGGCATACCATATCTCAAAGTTTTTTCTAAGTCTTTTCTGAAGATTTTACGCTGTAACAATTAGGAAATTTATCCAGAGATCGTCGCAACGATTTTCCGCCCACTAGCCCGATTCCGAAACTCACACAAATAGACCCCCTGCCAAGTCCCCATATTCAGCATCCCGTTGGTAATGGGGACGGTGATGGAGTGCCCGATCATCGCTGCTTTAATGTGGGCCGGCATATCGTCCGGGCCTTCCATGGTATGGACGAGGAAGGGCAGATTTTCGGGTATAATGTGGTTGAAGACCGATTCGAAGTCGACCAATACATCCGGATCCGCCGCTTCGTTGATCGTGATGGCTGCCGAGGTATGTTGGATGAAGAGGTGGAGTAGGCCTACTTCCGGTAAAGTCGGTAGGTGGCTCATTACTTCGCGGGTGATGATGTGGTAGCCGCGGGCGCGGGGTTCGAGGGTGAAGGTGGTTTGGGCGGTCATATTGATCTATTGGAGCTATTGGTCTATTGGGACCTTCCCCTAGGTATTTTACTCATCCAGTGGTAAGGTGCCACAAATTTACTTCGACTGCGCCGCTTTACACACGATAAAATGAGAGGGCTGCTACGCAGCTGATGGGACACACAGGAGGGAGGGTCTGCTACCAGCTATTGGTTATCACAGAGGGAAGCGCGGAGAGAGGCACAGTGGCAGCACAGAGTGCCGTCGTTGGAGTATAAAAACACCCAACCTCGACCTGGAGAAACTCCCGACGTACTGATCCCCCCCCGGCAAGCGATACTTACCGGGGGGGATCAGTTGGCGGGCAGGCTATCTGCCTATCGCCTTTAATCCCTTTTCGGTGAGGGACTGATTGAGCGTGGGCAGCTCGGCATCCAGTATCTCGTCGAGTTGTTTCAAATGTCTGGCAAGGTCAGCCGATAACTCTTTAAAGACCTTATAGGCCCCGTCGGTGGGTCTCGCATCCCCGTTTTCCAGACTTCGGCGCAGGTAAGCAAAGCGGTTGTTGAGTTTAATGGGAAAGTTGAGGGGGTCCTGACCACTCTGGTTTTTCACCTGATAAAGATCTTCCTCGATCGCACTCAGCTTAGTAAGCATGCCTTTGGCGCTTTGGGTGAGTGAGGTGTTATCTACCTTGGCCAATCGATCGTCAACTGCGGCGCGTACCGCTCGGATACGAATCACGGCTTGGTTAGCCGCACTTGTCTTATCACGGATTTTCATCGCCAGTTCGAATTGCTCTTCCAGGTCTTTCGGGGTAATGCCCTTAAGGTTCGGATTCATTTGAATGGTGAAGGGTTGCGTTGAGGTAAACGCACCGGCCGTCAAGCGAACCTGATAATCTCCCGGTGGCGCTTTGGGCCCGCTGGCGGGGCGGGCGCTCCAGATGATCATGCCGGCGAAAGTGGTGGCGCCGGGGTAACGTAGGTCCCAGGTAAATTCGTTCACTCCTGCTGCCGTAGTAGGTACGGAGGAACCACCGCGCTGCCACCAAGGCAGGTTGGGATCGGGCTTATATTTCGGTTCTTTACCGACGAAGGTATCGACTACCTTTCCCCCAGCATCGAGGATCTCGATGGTTACCGAATCGACGATTTCCGGCAGGTAGTACTGCATTATACCGTCGTAGACGCCACGGATGGGGTTAGTGGGCGGGAAGAGAACGGCGTCTCCCCCGGCCAGGAGTTCGGGCGTCACTTGCCGCAGTGGGCTGATGTCATCGAGTATCCAGAAGCCCCGGCCATGGGTACCAAGCACAAGGTCCTGGTCTTTTACGACCATATCGCGTACCGGCGTATCCGGCAGGTTGAGCTGGAGCGACTGCCATTGATCACCGGCATTAAAGGAGATATAAACGCCGTGCTCGGTGGCCAGATAAAGCAAACCGGGCCGCACGGGGTCTTCACGCACCGCCCTGGCGAAGTGCCCTGCAGCGATGCCGTTGATGATCTTAGTCCAGGTCTTGCCGTAATCGGTCGTTTTAAAGACATAGGGTTCGCGGTCGTCCACCTGGTAGCGGTTGGCGGCCAGATAGAGGGTACCGGGCTGGTGAATAGATTCCTCAATGATGCTGACACGGGAGAACTTCGGCAGCTCAGTGGGCGTAATGTCTGTCCATTTCTTACCTCCGTCGCGGGTGATGTGCACCTTGCCGTCGTCCGAACCCGCCCAGATGGTGTTGATGTCATGGTTAGACGGAGCCAGGGCGAAGACGGTAGCGTAGATCTCCGGTCCGTTCATGTCCATAGTAATGACGCCGCCCGTTTTGCCCAGGGTTTCGGGGTCGGCGTAAGTGAGGTCGGGGCTGATTTTTTCCCAGGTCTGTCCGTCGTTCGTGGTCTTCCACACGTGCTGGGAGCAGGTGTACATTACGCTGGGGTTGAGCGGTGAGAACATAATGGGAAAGGTCCACTGCCAACGTTCCGGTAAAGAACTGGCGGGGTCACCAGAGAAGAAGCGGGGATACACCTGGATGTCGCGGATCTGGCCGTTGTCGCGGTCGTAACGGGTCAACAGTGCGCCCTGGCTGCCGGCATAGAAGATGTCAGGCTTGGTGGGGTGCTGGGTAATCCAGCCGCTCTCCCCTCCGCCTACGGGGTAGTACCAGTCGTGGTTGGGGCCACGGGCCTGGCGATGGGCCCAACCGTCGCTGGGCATAGCGATGGTGCTGTTGTCCTGCTGGGCACCGGCCACATGGTAGGGCACGTCACTGGTGGCCATGACGTGGTAGAGCTGGGTGGTAACGTAGTCCTGCTCTGTCCACGATTTACCGCCGTTCAGCGTCACGTTGCCGCCACCATCGTTGGCGTTGATCATTCGTTTAGGGTTGTTAGGATCAATCCACAGGTCGTGGTTATCGCCATGAGGCACATTTATCTGCTCATCAAAGGTGACGCCGCCGTCGTTAGAACGATAAAGGCGGGTATTCAGCCCGTAGACGACGTCCTCATCCCAGGGGTCAGCGTAGATGCGCGAGTAGTAGAAGGCCCGCTGCCGCAGTTTGCGTTCGTCGTTGGTGCGTTTCCACGTCCAGCCACCGTCGTCGGAACGGAAGACACCGCCTTCGTTCGCCTCTATGATGGCCCAGACGCGGTCTGGGTTCACGGGCGAAACGGTCACGCCGATCTTGCCGAGTGGTCCTTTCGGCATTCCAGGCTTATTACTCAGTTCGATCCAGTTATCGCCGCCGTCGAGTGATTTCCATAGTTTACAGTCAGGCCCGCCGCCCCACATTTTCCAGGCTTTTCGGTACACCTGCCAGGTAGAAGCGTAGAGTACATCGGGGTTAGTCCGGTCGATGATCAAGTCCACCGCCCCCGCCCGGTCACTTACGTAGAGTACCTTCTTCCAGGTGTTTCCCCCGTCCTTCGATCTAAAAACGCCACGCTCCTCGTTCTCACCGTAGGGATGACCCAGCGCTGCGACGTAGACGATGTCCGGATTGGTGGGGTGAACACGAATGCGAGAGATGGCTTGGGTTTCCTGGAGGCCGAGGTGTCGCCAGTTCTTGCCCCCATCCGTCGTTTTGTACACACCGTCTCCCTGGGTGATACTGCCACGCAACTGTACCTCTCCCATGCCAATGTAGACGACGTCAGGATTGGTTTCCGCCACCGCCACGGCCCCTACGGAAGAGCTTGTCAGCTGCCCGTCGGTTACCGGAAACCAATCGTTGCCGCCGTCAACAGTTTTCCACAATCCACCTCCCGTGGCTCCGAAGTAGTATTCATTGGGCCGCCCGGGGCTACCTGCAGCACCGAGAGAGCGGCCACCACGATGAGGTCCAATATTGCGCCATTTCATCCCCGCGTAAAAATCGGGATCAATGGTTGGTTTCTCCGGTTGCAGGGACTGGGCCGTTAGGCCCGCGGGAAGCGTGAGAAAAAGGCTAAAAAGCCCCGCCAGGAGCAGGAAAAGTAGGTTTCGCATGGCAAATGTGGTGTGGGTGATGAAGATTGTCCTACAATGTAGGAAAATCTTGTAAGCCCTACTTTTAGGTGTGCATAATAAATTGCACAATTGCTAATCATCCGCCCGACGGCCCACACTTCAAAGCCTGCGGCCTTGGCGGGTAGCCGTCCGACGGAATAACGAAAGCTTAACTGACCGGAGGCTGTTGGGCCGCTCGGAACTTCGGCCAAGCCGGAGTGGAGGCGGTAGGACGGCTTGGAGGTCAGTTTGTGCGATTAGGTATGCACACTGCTTTTAGCAACTTCCTCTGCACCTGCGACCGCGCCCAAAACTACCCTAACAAGTCGAACATAAAATCCATAACAGAAAAGGGCCACAATGGCGTAGCCACACGAGCGAAGCGAGCATCGAATTAAAGTACTACTTGACTACAAGACTACTGGACTACCGTCTACGCCGGCGGCTCTTCTTATGCCCATAATCCGGGCAGCGAACGTCGCCAAAGTAGTAGTTAAAGCCGATGCCGACGAAGATGTACCGGTCATTGACCGTATCGTCTCCCCGCTGCTGGCCTTCGCGATCGATGCGATCGCCTTCGGTATCAAGGGCGATGCCACGGTCGGAGAGTTCGACGGCAATGGGGCCTCGGCTGCGCGCCAGGTCGGAAATATCCGGGTAAATGGTACTTACGTCGTCGAGGTAATCGGTGCTGGCGTTGCGGACGCCAACGTTGAAATCCATGCTAATTTCATAGCTCAGGTCCCATTTGATGCCGAGGCCGTAAGTGAGGGCACTGCTGATAACGAGGTACTCCTCACCACGCAACTGACCTTCGGTACCGAGGTCGCGTAGTTCCACCAGCTGGCCGTTGTCTGTTCTGGTCTTAGGGTTGTGGTTGAAGACGGATACACCGGCAAAGGCATAGGGCGTGTAGAAAAATTCTTTGTGCCCGTGGAAGTAGGGCAGGAAGTTGAATTCGAACTGCGCCGTTCCGTCGAAGATATTGGACTGAAAATCCAGGTTCCGGTTCCGCTCGTAGGGGTTCTGGGAGTCGGAGTCGAAAGCTTCAATCTGGCCGTAGTTGAAGCTTATCCGTGCCGCCAGGCGGTGGTTGAAGTTATAGCGGGCGGCGAAGCCACCGGCCATATTAGGACGGTTAAGCTTAAACTCGGTATTCAGGTCCCCCAGGTAAAAGGAGGCCCCGACCCAGGGGCCGATTTCAAGGCCCTTCATGTCCAACTGCGCCTGCGCGGCGTTGGGCATAAGGAAAAGGGCGAGCAGGAATACTGGAAAAACACGGAGTAATGACATGCGAAAAAAGATAGCGCGACGATTGTTAATAATCGTCGCGCTGGTTAAGACTGGGTATTGTAACGTTGGTCCCCCGGGAATAGTATGTCGTGGGTAATAGGTAGTGGATAGTGCTGCCGCAAGCTAAGTGAACATTGCAACTACAACGGGCGGAGCACTACAAACTACTTACTCTCCTCCGTACTGCTCATAAATCTGCACCAGATCAGGCACCGTCTCCGCCGCCTTGATCCCATCGATGATGGTTTTTAGCATCATCACCTTGGCAGCATCCGCGTCCGAGGCTTTAAGCTCCTCGCGCAATTCGTGGATGGCCTTGGTCGCCGCCAGGCGGCGCCATGGGCTACCCTCCTGCGTCATGCCGATGTTCTTGAGTTTTTCGACGCCCGCATTCATTATTTCCGGGCTTCCGGCAGTCATCAGCTTCCGGTAACCGTCAAATAGATCTATCGCAGGGAAGCCGTCGGTCGTAGCCAGTTGCTTTTCCAGGTAGGGCAGTTTACTCACATCGCCCGATTCGGCGTAGATGGCAGCAAGAGCAGCAGCGATGTCAGCGTTATCGATACTTTCCAGTTTCGTCGCTGCCTCCATTGCCGCCTCTTTGTCTGCGGCCACCAGGGCTTGCAAGCCAGCCGCTACGACCGGAAACGGACGCGCATCAAGGGCCATTTTAGCAATACTTGCCACTTCGGCATCCTCCATGGCCGCCAGGAACTGAATCGCCGTAGCCCGCACCTGAGAATGTGGATCGTTCTTCGCCAGCATCCGGACCTTCGTGAACTGCTCCTCCGTTGGGTTTTCACCGGCGAGCTGGAGCGCACGCTCCCGAACTTGGTGGAAGGGGTCAGAAAGTGCGGCCGTTATGGTCATCGTTTTCGCTTCGCTGGCATCCTTGCCGGCCAAGCGCTGCAGCACCAGCATACGGTCAACGACCGTTGGCGCTCCTTTGAACTGGGCAGCCAATTCTTCCGCCGTTTTGGTGTAGTCGAAGGTGGCCAGCAGGTAGTGCTGCGGGTCGAAGATCACCACGTCGGGCTTTACGCTGGAGGGGAAGGTAAAGGTCTGCTTGCGCTCATCGACCACAACGTCCATCATCTTCGGCGTCGTGCTGCCGTTGGTGAAGATGGCGACCTGTGTTGGCAGGCGGAAGACGGCCAGCACGTTATCGTCGATGCCTTGAGTTTGCTCCACGGTCAATAGTACGTTGCCGTCAGCATAGTCGGTAGAGACGGAAAGGGCCGGGTGGCCAGCGCTGAGGTACCACTGGTTGAAGAACCACTTGAGGTCTTCGCCCGTAGTATCTTCGAAAGCCATGCGAAGTTCGTCGACTTCCACTGCGGAGTACTGGTTGTCCGTCAGGTATTTCTTAAGGCTGGCGAAGAAGGCCTCGTCACCGACATAGCCGCGCAGCATGTGCAGCACCGCACCACCTTTATTGTAGCTGTGGGCGTCGAACATCTGCTCTTTGTCGTCGTAGTCGTACCAGATCAACTCGTGCGGAGCGCCCCGACGGACGGAGCCAAAGTAGCCACTGCGTTCGTCCATCATGTGCGCATCAGCGGCATCTCGGCCGTGCTTTTCCTCCATCCACAGGTACTCGCTGTAGTTGGCGAAGCCTTCGTTCAGGGTCAGGTTACTCCAGCTTTCGCAGGTCACGTAATCACCAAACCAGTGGTGGAACATTTCGTGGGCGACGATCTTTTCGTTGGTCTCTACGTCGATCAGGCTGCGGTCAGTGCCGTGCATGAACTCGCCAAAGATGACGGCAGTGGTGTTTTCCATAGCGCCAGAGACGTAGTCGCGCACGGCCACTTGGCTGAACTTCGCCCAGGGGTAGGATACGCCGGTTACGTCGCTAAAGAAGCTCAGCATCTCACGGGTGTATGGGTAGATGGCCTTGGCGTGGTCCTTCCAGCCCTTTTCCATGTAGTAATTGACGGGTTTGCCGTTCCATTTCTCATCTTCAACTACGTCGAATTCACCAACGATGAGCGCGAAGAGGTAGGGCGCGTGCGGCAGGTCCATCTTCCAGTAGTCGGTACGGGTACCGTCGTTATTCTTGGTCTGATTCATCAGCGCACCGTTGGAAAGCGTGACGAACTTGTCTTGCACCGTCACGTACATTTCCTGGGTGGTCCGCTCATTGGGCTTATCGATGGTAGGGAACCAGCGGCTGTTGTTCTCGGTTTCTCCCTGCGTCCAAATCTGCATAGGCTTATCGCCTTCTTCGCCGCGGGGATTGATGAAGAACAGGCCTTTGTCGGAGGTGATGGCGGCGGAGCCGCCGCTTTGGGCAGGGACGGCCGTATAGTCGATCACAATCGTGTACTCCTCTCCTTTCTTGTATTCGCGGTCGAGGGCGATGGTAACCTGCTGTTGTTCGCCGCCGTAGTCGTAGCTTAGGTCCTTTCCGCCGAAGGTTTTGATGCTCTTGAACTCGAAGCCTTTGGCGTCGAGCACCAGCTCGCTACTGGGTTTGAAGATAGGGGTCAGTTTCAGCGTGGCCTTGCCGATCACCATTTCTTCTGCCCAGTCGAACCGCAGGTCGAGGCGCGTATGCAGCAGGTCCTGGGTGCGGGTGTAAGCCGGGCGGTAGACCGGGCGTTCGTTCGGAATTTCCGGCTCGACCACGATATTTTCCGTTTCAATCACGCCGTTCGCTTCAGGCGTGACGGTCATGGTATCGAGGTTGCGGGTTTCCATCACGATGGGCGCTTCGGCCATCATGGGTTTGGGAGTGTTACAGCCGAAGGTAAGCAGGATAGCCAGCAGGCTGAACAAGGGCAAAAGATTACGCATAGAGTTGTTGAGTAGTGATAAGGTCAGGTTAGAGAGACGCTTCTTCTGGTAAGAATGTTGCATCTGCGTTAACGGACGGATGAAATTTATGTTCGCATGGCAGGTGGCTGACTTTTTTAGCTGCGCAGCTTCCTTCGGAGGTGGGCGGGGTCGCAGGTGCGGGGGGAGGGAGGAAGCGCAGGGGACGTAAAACGCCGCTCTTGCCGGGTTACCCCCTAAGAGTAGGGTCAGTGCCCCGAGAAAACAACGTCATTAGCATGTACGCTACCACGAAAAAACTGCGCTTTTCCCTCGGGGCACAGCCCACTCGCCCTTGGATAATGCCCCCAACCGTACCTTCGCACTCGCAATGATCCAATAGACCAATATGACCATAAACTGCCAAGCCCTACTCTTCGACCTAGACGGCACCCTCGTCGACAACATGATGGTCCACCACCGCGCCTGGCAGCAGAAGCTGGCAGCGTTGGGGCTGAACTACAGTCTCGAACGCGTCAAGGAAGAGATCCATGGTGTGAACCTGGAGATACTGGAACGCCTCTTCGGCGATCGGTTCACCCACGAAGAGCGGGTGCAAATTGCCTGGGACAAGGAAGCGGCCTATCGGGAAATTTTCGCGGCCGACTTCGTCGCCAACATCGTCCCCGGTGCCTTAGACTTCATCCGCCAGGCGCACGAATTGGGTATTCCCATGGCCATCGGTACCGCCGGGCCGGAGGAGAACGCCTTTTTCGTTATCGACAAACTCGGTATCCGGGAGCTGATGGGCCACATCGTGCATTCTGGCATGGTGACCAAGGGGAAGCCCCATCCGGAGGTCTTCCAGCAGGGGGCCGACGCCCTCGGCGTCGAGCTCAAAGATTGCATCATCTTCGAAGACTCGGTAACGGGGGCAAAGGCGGCTAATAATGCCGGTTGTCCGGTGGTGGTGCTGACTACTACGCACACGGAGCCGGAGTTCGCGGGGTTGGAGGTGGCTGATTTTCGGGCTAATTTTCGGGGGCTTAGGATTGAACGCTCAACAGGCGGCTTCTCCTTATTTTTATAAACCTATCCGGCTGAAGCCGAGATGGTCTGCTCCTTTCTCCAAAACCTTTCTTCTGCACCTGCGGCCGCGCCCCAAAACCGTACCTTACCATCGATGGAACCCGCCTGGAAAAACAACTTCACCACCTTCGCCGCCCACCTCAAACTCAACCGGGGCTACTCCGACCATACGCTGTCCGCCTATCGCTCCGACCTGGAGAAACTCCCGGACTACCTCGAACTGCGCGGCTGGGAAATGTCTCCAGCAGATATCGAACGGTTCCACCTCGACGATTTCATTCAGTTCCTGGCCGAACTCGGCCTCGGCCCGCGTTCGCAGGCCCGGCTCATCTCCGCCCTAAAGACTTTCTTCGGCTATTTGCTCGACGAAAAGATCATCCCCATCGACCCGACCGAACTACTCAAAGCCCCCAAACTCGGCCGGAAGATCCCCGAAGTACTCACCTACCAGGAAATACGCGCGCTACTCGACGTCATCGACCTCAGCTACGACCACGGCCTGCGCGATCGTGCGTTGCTAGAGACCCTCTACGCCTGCGGCCTCCGCGTCAGCGAAGCCACCAACCTTAAACTAACCAACCTATACTTCGATCAGGGTTTTATCCGGGTTACGGGTAAAGGCAATAAAGAGCGGATTGTCCCCATTGGCGGAGAAGCCATCCACCAAGTGGAAATTTACCTGGAGTACGTACGACCCATGCTCCCCGCCATTAAGCCGGAAGCCGGAAACTTCGTTTTTTTAAATCGTAGGGGCGGAGCGTTGAGCCGCGTCAGTGTCTTCACTGCCGTAAAAAAGTACGCTGCGGAAGCCGAGATCAAGAAGAACGTCAGCCCCCATACTTTCCGCCACTCCTTCGCCACGCACTTGATCGAGGGCGGCGCCAATCTGCGTGCCGTACAAGAGATGCTCGGCCATGAGTCTATCCTCACCACCGAGATCTATACCCACCTGGATACTGATTTTCTGCGGGAGACGATCATGAGTTTTCACCCGAGTAATAAATAGTGGGTAGTTAGTAGTAGGTAGTATGCAGTCCGCGCTACCTACTACTAACTACCCACTATTCTTCTTCCATTCCGCCAAACAGGTCATTAGCCTTAAGGAAGTGGTACCACTTCAGCAGGCGCTTGATGTCGGAAACGTGGACTTGTTCTTTGTCGTAGTTCGGGAGTACGTCGGCGATGTATTCAAACAGCACGTCTTTGCTGGCCTTTGCGTCTGGTGCGGGATTGTCTTCCGCCTGTTCGTTCATCCGGCCGAAGAGCTTGTTCAGTGGTTCTGCTTCTCCGTCGTCGGTAAACATGGCCATGCTCTCCAGTGGGGCAAACTGGTGCTTACGTTGTGGGGCAAAACGACGCTTACCGTCGGCCAGGTTTTCAATGATCAGACCGCCTTTACGCTCGGTCACTGCTTTGTACAGACCGGGGAGGCCGGTTACGGACAGGATTTCACTTAGTTTCATGGTATCAAATTTTGTGCGAAGGTACAATGTTGCCGGTTACGCTGGTTACGTTGAATTCCCTCCGTATTCTTGTCAACGGCAGGAAGGCGGCGTAACCAATCCCCCCTAGCTAATAGGCTAGCAAATCTTCCATAGCTCCCTGCAGCCGTGCCTCCGGCAAGTAATCTACTTCCAGCGCAGCAGCGAAGGGAACGGGGGTATCCATTGCGGCAAGGCGGCGCACCGGCGCGTCGAGGTCTTCGAAGCAGTGCTCGCCGATCCAGGCGGCGAGTTCGCCGCCGAAGCCACCAGTAAGGCTGGCCTCATGGAGGATGAGCGCCCGGCTGGTTTTCTTTACGCTGGCGGCTATGGCTGCGTAGTCTAAAGGCGCGAGGCTTCGCAGGTCGATGATTTCGGCATCGATACCGGACTCCTCTGCAGCCTTCAGCGCCCAATGCACGCCCATACCGTAGGTGATGATGCTTAGGTCGTTGCCAGCGCGGGCCACGGCGGCCTTGCCAATTTCGGTGGTGTAATAGCCCGCAGGCACCTGGCCGCTTAGCGAGCGGTACAGGGCCTTATGTTCGAAGTAGAGCACGGGATTCGGATCGGCCAATGCTGCGGAGAGTAGGCCTTTAGCGTCAGCGGGGTTACTGGGGTAAACGATCTTGAGACCGGGTACTGAGGTAAACCAGGCTTCCATCGTTTGGCTGTGGAAAGGCCCGGCCCCTACCCCACCACCTACCGGCAGGCGGATGGTAACGTCGGCGTTCTGGTTCCAGCGGTAATTTTGCTTTGCGAGGTTGTTCACGATCTGGTTGAAGCCGCAGGTGACAAAGTCGCCAAACTGCATCTCCACCATCGCCTTGCCACCGGCAATGCTTAGCCCCAGGCCGATGCCAATGATGGCGCTTTCGCACAGGGGCGTATTCCGGACGCGCTCGGCACCGAATTCGGCCATAAAGCCGTCGGTAATTTTGAAGACGCCGCCGTAGTCAGCAATGTCCTGTCCCATCAGCACCAGGTCATCGTGGACGCGCATGCTTTCGCGAAGACCGTCGGAGATGGCGTCAATGACGCGCATTTCGGTGGTACTCTCTGACTGTTTGACGACCTGACTCCCTGACTCGAGCGGAGCATACATCGCCGCCAACTCCCGGTCTACATCGCCTGTTGTCGCGGGCATAGCACCGGCTTCCTTCAGGCTGTCCTCGATCTCTTTCTTGATTTGTTTTTCGAGGGCCTTGCGGTCGTCCGCCGTGAGGAGGCCTTTTTCGATGAGGTGATCGGCAAAGTTGTTGAGCGGGTCGCGGGCCGTCCATGCTTCGATCTCATCTTTCGGTACGTACTTCACGCCGCTGGCTTCCTCGTGGCCGCGTACGCGGTAGGTCAGGCATTCCAGCAAGATAGGCTCGGGGTTTTCCCGTAGTTCGGCGGCCAATTTGCTGACGGTTTCGTAGACCTCCAGAATATTGTTACCGTCGATGGTGAGCGAGCGCATGCCATAGCCGGCGCCGCGGTCGGCCAAAGTGTTACAAGCGTACTGCTCGCTGGTAGGCGTACTGAGCCCCCAGCCGTTGTTCTCCACTACGAAGATGACGGGAAGTTTCCAGACTGCCGCTGTATTGAGGGCTTCGTGGAATTCACCCTGGCTGGTGCCACCGTCGCCGGTAAAGGCAAGGCTTACTTTTGGTTCCCCCATCAGCTTGTGCCGAAGGGCTACGCCCGCCGCCAGGGAGAGCTGTGGCCCCAGGTGGGAGATCATTCCCACGATCTTGTGGTCCTGGCTACCGAAGTGAAAGCTGCGGTCGCGTCCTTCGGTGAAACCACCGGGCTTGCCTTGCCACTGGGCGAAGAGCTGCGGCAGCGCCACGTTGCGGGTGGTGAACACGCCTAGGTTGCGGTGCATCGTAAAGAGGTACTCATCAGCATTAAGGGCGGCGGTGCAGCCCACGCTGATGGCTTCCTGGCCGATGCCGGCAAACCATTTACTGATGACGCCCTGGCGCAGTTGCTTGAGCATCTTCTCCTCGATGAGTCGTGGACGCAGCAGCTGTTCGAAGAGGGCCAGCTGGGTGGCCGGTTTCGTTTTGTACTTGGTGTAGGTTAGGGGGGGTAGTGTGGTGGCGGCAGACATATTATATGTGGTGGAGCTGTGACTCCCCGGGCTCCGCTACCGCTGCGCGGCATACTTCATCTGGGGATAAGTGGCTGGTCTCTCCGGACTCTGCTCGCTGCTACGCAGCTTGCTCCGTCCGGGGTTAAAACGGTTCGATCCCTCCGGGATCGATAAGGCAGCGTAAATTTACGATAAAGTAGTCCTTACCTTACCTTCCCGTTCAAACAATAGCTTATGCGCCGTCTGCCTTTCCTTGCTCTTCTACTTTTTGTTTGCTCCAGCGTCCGCGCCCAACACACGCCCCAGGCCACCATTACCGCCATCTTCGACCATATGAAAGCCGGCGACACCACCGGATTACGCGCCTATTTCCACCCCGATGCGACCCTGCACTCCGTAGTTACTAAGCCCGATGGCAAAACCGATATTGCTGCGGGTAGCATCGACAAATGGTTCGTCGGGATGCAAAAAGCGGAAGCAGGCGACTGGGAAGAAACGCTGCACTATACCGAGGTCAACATCGATGGCCACCTGGCGAGCGCCTGGACGCCCTACGCATTCAATTTTAAAGGCGAGTTGCACCATTGCGGCGTCAATGCCTTCCAGCTGGTAAAAGACGGAGAAGACGGTCAATGGCGCATATTGCACATTTCTGATACCCGCCGCGACGCGGAAGGCGACTGCATCCCCGTCGCCGAACAATCTCCCCACGACGCCATCGATGAACTTGCGACCAACTGGCATAAGGCGGCCGCTAATGCCGACTCCACCACCTTCTTCGACGCGTTGATGGATGATGCCATCTACATCGGCACCGATAAAGCGGAGCATTGGACCAAGGCCGAATTCCTCGGCTTCGCCGCCCCCTACTTTGCCCGTGGCAAAGCCTGGGATTTCAATGCTATCGAGCGCCACGTCTTCTACGACCCCAACCAACAAGTCGCT